>JAICRN010000577.1 GCA_025937335.1 Microcoleus sp. TY_ISSM_2_bin.22 | reverse complement strand
ATCCACAATCCCAAATCCACAATCCCAAATCCACAATCTAAAATCTAAAATCTAAAATCCAAAATCTAAAATCGCTATGACTTGTCTCCCACCTCTGATTCAGCAAATGTTGCAGCCCGGCTTTTACCCGCACGGGGTGACAGAACCAGTGCAGCTAATTCAGACTCACGCTTCCTTTGTCCTGCTGACAGGAGATTATACTTACAAAATCAAGAAACCAGTCAATTTTGGCTTTTTGGACTATTCAACTTTGGAGAAACGGCAGCATTTCTGCAACGAAGAATTGCTGCTGAACCGACGCACAGCACCGGAAATTTATCTAGAAGTTTTGCCAATTGTTCAAATTGGGGATTCGTTTCAATTTGGCAGCAACTTACCTGCTATAACTCCGGCTGAAGTTGCTGTAGAATATGTGCTGAAGATGCGGGAGTTTCCTCAAGATTCGCTGTTGCTTAGTTTGTTGGAACGCGGACTCTTGACCGAGCAAATTATGGCAGACTTAGGGCGGGAAGTTGCCAAATTTCACAGCACAGCAATTAGTAATAGCTACATTCGCCGATTTGGCGAAGTCAGTCAGATTCGCAAAGCCATAGAGAACAATTACCTGCTTTCGCAAAAATATATCGGCGGGCCGCAGACCGAGAGACAATATCAGGAGACTAAAGATTATACTGATGCGTTTTTTGCAGAAAATAAAGAGTTATTTAACCTGCGGATTGCCAATAATAAAATTCGCGAGTGCCACGGAGATATGCACTTGCGGAATATAGCATTGTGGCAAGAGAAAATATTGCTGTTCGACTGCATTGAATTTAACGAGCCTTTTCGCTTTGTTGATGTCATGTACGATGTCGCTTTTACAGTAATGGATTTGGAATCGCGGGGGCGCAGAGACTTGGGCAATGCTTTTCTGAATACTTACATCGAACAAACAGGGGATTGGGAAGGACTGCAACTGTTGCCTCTGTATTTGAGCCGTCAAGCTTATGTGAGAGCGAAAGTAACTTCGTTAATGTTGGACGATGCCGCTATTTCAACGGGTCAAAAAGCAGAGGTTTCACAGACAGCAGCTCATTACTATAAACTGGCTTGGGAATACACGCAACCGCACCGGGGAAAGTTAACTTTGATGTCTGGTTTGTCGGGTTCTGGCAAGAGTACAGCCGCTCGATATTTGGCTCGCCGCACTGGGGCAATCCACATTCGATCCGATGCTGTTCGCAAACATTTAGGCGGGATTTCTTTAAATGAACGCGGCGGACAAGATTTGTACTCGGATGAAATGACCGCGCAGACTTATGGTAGATTGTTAGAGTTGGGGATAATGCTGGCTGACCGAGGTTGGGATGTGATTTTAGATGCCAAGTTCGATCGCCAAAACTTGAGAACGGATGCAATTAATCAGGCTCAATCCCACGGCTTGCCCCTGCAAATCATTTACTGCACGGCACCAATTGAAGTATTGCGAGAACGACTGCAACAGCGCAGAGGCGATATTGCCGACGCGACGGCAGAACTATTAAGCTCGCAGCAAGCAGCTTTTGAACCTTTTACAGAATTAGAGCAAATTTCTGTAAAGATTGTAGATACCCTGCAAGACTTAGAGGTACAATTAAATTTGATTTGTGGGGAGTAGTTGCAGAGCGATCGCCCTTGCCAATTTGATTGTCTGCTAATATTGTAAATATCTTTCTGTGTTATTACAAACACAACTTGCAGCTCATGCCAAAATTTACCGGAGACTCCAAGGGGTTTAGCCCCGCGCTGATATGGTTTGTGTTGTTTACCGTTGGGTTTCGCTTAGTAGGATGTACGCTGACCCTGAGTCTCGGTCTTGGTGTCCTAGGCGGCGTGGCAGCCGGTTTAATTGTCGCTTGGTGGCACAACGAACTACTACTAAACCCGAATAAACGTTCCAAAGATACAACCTCTGATGCTATCGTCAATAAAGAAGTAGTGCAGACGGACGACATTAAATATAGCAAGACTTCAAGGCGTGAAGCTGCTACATTGTTGGGCTGGTTATCAGGGCCAGAGGATCGTCGCTAGCATCGAAAAGAGTTTTTAGGATTGAGTTTTAAGCTTTAAGTTAAAGAGTTCACAATTCCAAACTCAATCGTAAAATTTAACAACTCCCCCACCTAAATTACTAATTACCGATTAGCGATAAACGATAGTCCATTACCCATTACCGCTAACTAGCAATTTGAACTTGCTGAATGTTTGTATTTCTGTCGAAACTCCTGCCGCTATTTATTTATCCTTTGGGGTTGAGTTGCCTGTTAATGATGGCGGCTTTAATCACACTTTGGAAGCGTCCGAAATGGGCGGCGGCGCCAATTGCTGTGGCTCTAATTATTTTACTGCTCGGAAGTAGCGGTTGGGTTTCAAAATCTTTAGTTCGATCGCTCGAATGGCGAAACTTACCAACCGCCGAACTCCCCCAAGCTGAAGCGATAATCGTCTTGGGCGGCGGTGTCAAAGCAGCTTTACCTCCCCGTCCTTGGATAGAATTAGCGGAAGCGGGCGATCGAATAATCTACGGTTCTCGACTTTACAAGCAAGGCAAAGCTTCCCTGCTCATTCTCAGCGGCGGTAGAGTAGATTGGAAAGGCGGCGGGCCTCCCGAATCGGCAGACATGGCAGAAATTGCCCAAACAATGGGTGTACCGGCATCAGCAATTCTGCAAGACCCCGATTCAAATAACACTTATCAAAATGCCGTCAACGTGCGCAAAATTTTAGATGCTAAAGCTATAAAAGGGCCGGTTTTGCTAGTGACATCAGCGATGCACATGACTCGATCGCTCTTAATTTTCCAGCGTCAGGGAATCAAAGCAATTGCCGCACCAACAGACTTTCAAATAACGCAGCAGGATATCGCAGCATCCCAAAGCAATTGGCAAGCAGTCGCCTTGGATTTATTGCCGGATACCTATCAGTTAAACCAGTCAACTAAAGCTTTAAAAGAATACATCGGCTTAATCGTTTATCGCCTGCGGGGATGGCTTTAACAGAATTTTAAATTTTAAATTTTGGATTTTAGAGTGAAGAATTTAAACTAATATCAAATCCGGTTGCATCCCAATTATAGGGGCGGGGCGGGTTTATATAATTTGTCTATACTTATCAAATATCTGGGCGAATCCGCCCATACAAAACTTCATCAGATAAAATTCCCAATAAAACGGATGCGATCTAAAATCTAAAATCTAAAATCTAAAATCTAAAATCGATTGAGTGTGTTAGCTTAAAGTCAATACAGCCAATATTAGCCACAGTCGCCCCCAAACAATCATGCTGCCCCACGAGTTGCAAAAAATTGCCCCAGAACCGACTCCCGCGGCCGAAATTTTTCAGAGACACCAAATTGTCCGCGAGTTTTACGACGAAATTAAGTACCGTCAAGAACTAGAACTTCACTGCCAGTGGTATTATGCTACAGCCAAGCAGCATCAGCAGGAATTGCAGAAAATGCAGGGAGATTGGAATATCTTCGGTTGGTTCAACCGCGGACGGTCGAAAAATTAAGGAGTAAATAAAAAAGATGGTTTGTAGTAAGGACTTTAGTCCAGCAGATCGACTAAAAGCCACAGAAAAAACTGAACTCTTAACTACAAACTCTACAACAGTTATAGAACCCCCGCCCAAAAACGCATAATTGCTTTCCGGCAGGAGTAGTGTTGATCCCAAAATTTTAGACCCTAGTTCAAGCTTCCAGATTCATCTGTGGAGTAAATCTAAAATCTAAAATCTAAAATCTAAAATCTAAAATTGACTGACCGGATTTAATATTGTCTTTGGGTTCCGGCTTCAACTTTTGATACAGCTAGACTTCCGAAGATATCAATTCGACCTCATCCTCTTTTAGGTGAGCTCGAAATTTTTTGTCAAATTGTACTAGAATCGGCCAATTAGCACTGACAGGTCGGCCGTGCCATTCGTGAACGATCGCCACGACTTCTCCTTCCATACCCTT
>JAICRN010000676.1 GCA_025937335.1 Microcoleus sp. TY_ISSM_2_bin.22 | reverse complement strand
GTACTTATCCCGATCGCGAAAAATCGTTTACCTCATCCATTGCCTGGAAGTTGCGAAAGATGGGTTAGAGGCATTGTAACAGTAAAATACTTAAATCCGATAGGGTAACAGTAGTTTTATTCGACCAAACTAAATTCTGTTTGAATGGTCAGGTTTAGGATGGGAGGGAAACTTAAAAGCAGCTTCTTGATGAGCCAACCAGACAAACTAAGGTTAGTCTCTTATCTCGCTCCGAATATGTTTGGGTTCTACGAGGCGGTTGGAGCATACTTGAGTCGGGTATTGGGGATAGAAACACAGTTGGTGCAAAGTCAGTATGACCCGCTAGATGATCCGATGATGCTAGACGATCGCCTAGATATTGCTTTTATCTGTGGCTTACCGTTCGCACGGCGTTACAGAGTCGTTTACAGTAAACAACAAGCGTTAGTTTGACCCGTGATGCAAGCCAGTCGCTATGAAAATCGCCCCGTTTACTTCAGCGATATCGTCGTTAATGCTCAAAGCAATATATATAAATTTGATGACTTAGCAGGTAAAACTTGGTGCTATAACGATTTGGGATCAAATAGCGGCTATAACTTGGTGCGCCAACGCCTCATGCGGGGAGGATACCCCAGTCACTTTTTTGGCAAGGCAATTCAATCGGGTTCACATCAGCGTTCAATACAACTGGTAGTTGAGGGGCAAGCGGATTGTTCGGCGATCGATAGTACAGAGCTAGAGCAAGAATTGCGCGATTTATTCCTAATGGGCGAAGTTGCTGAAGAGTCGGTTCAGCCCGCAAAGAAAACTGTAATTAAGTTTTGGAAAGCGTATCGAGACGAGGTGCTGCAAAAAACGCGCGTCATCGATCCGGCGTGCGGTTCGGGTGCTTTTTTGATTGCGGCTTTTGATTATTTGATGCACCAGTACGAAAGAGTCGATCGCGAATTGAATGCTTTGGGGTATAAGCCAAAAAACGGCAACTCTCTGGAATTTGACAGAAGCATTTTAAGTAACAACCTGTACGGGGTAGATTTGCTGCCGGAATCGGCGGAAATTACCAAACTTTCTCTGTGGTTGAAGACGGCGGAACCTGGTAAAACCCTGACGTATTTGGATGATAATATTAAAGCGGGAAACTCGATCGTCGCTGACAGTAATGTAGCAGATACAGCGTTTGATTGGCAAGCTGAATTTTGCCAGATTTTTGCTGATGGCGGTTTTGATGTTGTCATTGGCAATCCGCCTTACGTGCGCCAAAAATTGTTTTCCTCACTTAAGCCTTACCTACAAGCTAATTACGAGTCTTATCATGGAATGGCGGATATGTATACTTATTTCTATGAGAAAGGATTTAAACTTCTTAAGCCAGGGGGGATTCTTTCTTATATTGTAACTAATAAATGGCTGAGCTCAGGTTATGGGGAACCGCTTCGCAAGTTTTTTGCTTATCAAGCCGTGTTTGAGCAGATTATTGATTTTGGACACGCTCCAATTTTTGAAGATGCTGATACTTTTCCTTGTATTGTAGCAGTACGAAAACCTAATCCATTTTCCTCTACATCTGAAACAAAGAAAAAGATTGATGATAAAAAACCACAACCTACATTGCCTGTGATTATTTGTCCGGTTCCCCGTGAGCAACTTGATAATATCAATCTCACGCAATACGTGCAACAAAACGGTTATGACATTCCTTGGTCGCGCTTTAATGGTGAGGCATGGAGTTTAGAAATACCAAATGTTTATTAGTTGATGCAAAAAATTCAGCAAGCAGGGATTGCACTCAAAGATTTTGCTGAAATTAAGCCTTATTGGGGAATATTAACTGGATTAAATGAAGCATTTTTAATTGATGAAGCCACCAAAAATAGTTTGATTCAATCCGATCCGAAGTCTGCTGAAGTTATCAAACCATATCTCAGAGGTCAAGATATAAAACGTTGGTACTCCCAATGGCCAAACCTCTGGATGATTTTTGCTCGCCGAGGAATTGAAATTGATAATTACCCTGCTATTAAGTTTTATTTAAATCAGTATCGAAAACAATTAGAACCCCGTCCCAAAGAATGGAATGACACTAGAGATGGTGATTGGGAAGGACGCAAAGCTGGTAATTATAAGTGGTATGAAATTCAAGATACTATTGACTACTGGCAGCTATTCGAGAAACCAAAAATTATATATCAAGAAATTCAATTCCATCCTTCGTATAGCTATGAGACAAATGGTTATTTGACAAATAATAAAGTTTTTATCCTCCCCAAAGACGATTTATATATATTAGCAGTTCTCAACTCACCCCTCATCTGGTGGCACAATTGGCGGTATTTAAAGCACATGAAAGATGAGGCCCTAAACCCTGCTGGTTACTTGATGGAAAAGCTTCCGATCGCACCACCAACTGACTCAGTTCGTGCCGAAGTAGAACCAATTGTCAGCCGTTTAATTGAAATCGCCAAAACTAATCAAGAAACTCACCGAGATGTCTTGCAATGGCTAGAAATCACTTATTTAATTGATAAACTCGGAGAAAAACTCGAAGATTTTTCTGCCCTTTCCTTTGCAGAGTTCGTAGCAGAAATCAGAAAGCGAATGCCGAAAACTAAATCCTCCGATCCTCTCGGCGTTGCTGGACTAAAAGCAGTCCGCGAAACTTATAATGAATATGCACCGGCTATTCAATCTCGCAAAGCTGAGGCGTTGAGACTCGAACACCGTTTATCCGATTTAGTTAATCAAGCTTACGGATTGACACCGGAGGAAATAGATTTGATGTGGAAAACAGCGCCTCCGCGAATGCCGATCGCCCGACAGATTTGATAGAATATTAGATCGGTGTTTGTCTTCGTCGGGAATGTTGGGATAACAATTTTTGCCGACAAATTATGCAATTTGTGCGGGATTTAAAGGTTAATTCTTGACCTTTGAGGTGATTTTTAATCTCCTGTCGTCTTGCTCCCCCCTTGCTAAGGGGGGTAAAACACCTAATGCTCTCAGCGATTTAATCCCCTGTTATCCCATCTTGCTCCCCCCCTTAGCAAGGGGGGTAAAACACCTAATGCTCTCAGCGATTTAATCCCCTGTTATCCCATCTTGCTCCCCCCCTTAGCAAGGGGGG
>JAICRN010000366.1 GCA_025937335.1 Microcoleus sp. TY_ISSM_2_bin.22 | reverse complement strand
ATTTCATTCCATCATTCCTCTCTCACGATCGTCGCTCTATTTTACTATTTTTCTCTGTCATTTACAAAAAAGCACTACCGGGATTTTTTCCAGTAATAATAATTTTACCAATGCGATGGTGTCTTTGTCTTTTGGTTTCCACTGTGGATTCTCCACAAACTGTCTTCCACAGTCTCGACATTTATGGTTTTGCTTGCCTCTGCGCGTTGTCCCATTTTTCATAATGTCATCAGAGCCACACGTTGGGCAACTTAAATCCAATTTCATTCCATCATTCCTCTCTCACGATCGTCGCTCTATTTTACTATTTTTCTCTGTCATTTACAAAAAAGCACTACCAACTAACAATCAACTTTATTGTTGATAATAAAATGGGCTTAAGTCTTATAGACATGACAATTTTGTTCGCAACTTCGTTATTTAAAATTAAAGTTTTATTTGTTTGTATTTTTTTTACACTGTATTGAAACGGGCATTTGGGATATTTGACGGTTTCAAAATCAAAGCATATTGCCTAAAAAATTAAACGTGTTTTTCATGATGCACTAATACCCGCAAATCAAGATAAACATTCGGGAAGCATCGCTCTATATCGGATTAAATTTTTCTTCTATATTATGAGTATAAAAATCCGCGTATATATTGCTAATAACTCTTTTACTAATTACTTGGCGACCGCCATTATCGGGCGCTAAATCCGATTCGATGAGAGACGGGAGATGGGAGATGGGAGATTGACTCGAAAGATCACTCTTGGGCTAAAAACATTGATCTCTGCTGGAACGGGCACGATGCTTGCCCACCCAGAACAGTGCCTGACATCAGTTATATCAGTTATAACTGATGTCAGGCACTGTTCTCAATAAGACCCAATCAACCTGGTAACAGCGACGAAAAATTTTACCCCTCAGGTCGTCGATCGCGCCGCAATAAACCAAGCGGATGACGCCAAAAGTGCAAGATGTCAGTTATCACGAATACTTTACTGTCGGAGATTGCCCGAGGGCACCCAAAATAGAAAATTATGACAGCCAATGGCTGATTCTGCTGGCTTCATGTTATAGTTGTTTTTCAAGAATTAAATTCGGTTGCGTAGCTTTGTTGGTGTTTATTTACAAGCGTCTCTCCGAATCTAACTCTCTGCACCCTAATGATTCTGGAGATTTTATGTCGATTTACGTTGGTAATCTTTCATATGAGGTAACATCAGACGACCTCAAAGAAGTATTTGCCGAGTACGGTTCAGTAGGCCGCGTCCAGGTGCCAGTGGACCGGGAAACAGGCAGGATGCGGGGTTTTGCTTTTGTGGAAATGGCAAGCGAGGCAGAAGAAGCAGCAGCCATCGCAGCTCTAGACGGTGCTGAGTGGATGGGCCGCGACTTGAAAGTCAACAAAGCCAAACCTCGCGAAAACAACAACAAACGCCCATCGAGTGGCGGCGGCTGGGGCGGCGACAACAATCGCTCTTCACGACGCTACTAAGCTTTGAGACTGAAAATTTGAGTTTTGGTAGTGGACGGCAGGTGCGAATGCTGCTTTTTTTTTCGGGTTGTTCCATCGGCTCATCAAATAAAACTCCCAAACCTCTAAGTTAGTTTTGCCCCCTCCTTCGAGGGGGCTTTGTGTTTTGCGAAAAATCCCGTCCGGTACGCCTGCTGCCCAGTTCCCAGCCTGACTCGCGATGCTGATACCCGAGCCGAGTCACTGGGTGGCGCTGTTGGGAAATATCGCAATTCAAGAGGAAAGTTCTGGCAAGGTCGATCGCGATCGGGTTAGCTTTGATGTCTATACTTGAGGTAAGAAAATGCGCGTAGATATTGCTAAGATCTCTTTTCAGAATTATTTTTCGACCGCGATTGCAGGACGCTAATAAGAATATTTTTGTTCTAGCTGCCCTCTAGCCAATACTTGCTGTCAGAGATTGCCCGACGGCACCCAAAATTGAATAGGACTAATGCCAACTGGCACACGACCATCAATTTGTAGGGTGCGTCCGACTTGGATTGTGAACGCATTATCAACAGTTCCCGATAGTAGAGCACCTGACTAATTGTGACACTTGCGTCCAAGACAGTTGAAAATTATGACAGCCAATGGCTGATTCTGCTGGCTTCATGTTATAGTTATTTTTTAAGAATTAAATTCGGTTGCGTAGTTTGTTAGTATGTATTTACAGGCGTCTCTCCGAATCTAACTCTTTGCACCCTAATAATTCTGGAGTTTTTATGTCGATTTACGTGGGTAATCTTTCATATCAGGTAATAGAAGATGACCTTAAAGAAGTATTTGCCGAGTACGGTACCGTAAACCGCGTCCAAGTGCCAAAGGACCGGGAAACAGGCAGGGTACGGGGTTTTGCTTTCGTGGAAATGGCAAGCGAGGCAGAAGAAGAAGCAGCCATCGAAGCTCTAGACGGTGCTGAGTGGATGGGCCGCAACTTGAAAGTCAACAAAGCCAAACCTCGCTAAAACAAACACTCCTCGGGCTGCTGCTACTGGGGCGACAACAATCGCTCTTCACAACGCTACTAAGCTTTGAGACTGAAAACTTGAGTTTTGGTAGTTGACGGCAGGTGCAAATGCTGCTTTTTTTGTCGTTTGTTCCACCGACCCGCCGAATAAAACTCCCAAACCTCTAAGTTAGTTTTGCCCCCTCCTTCGAGGGGGCTTTGTTTTTGGAGAAAAATCCCGCTCGGTACGCCTGCGGCCCATTTCCCAGCCTCACTTGCGATTCGGTATGCTCTTAACGGTTTTTTTGAAGAGGCTTTCGGGATTTCTGGGCTCAACTCCTGTAAACTGTCAAACTATAATTAAGCACAAAGAAAAGTTAGAATAACGGCAAAGTGATCTTGCTCAAAAAACAAACAATCTTTACTGAAAATTAGCCGAAAAAACCAGCCCGACCAGCAAATCTATTGATTTTGCCTCAATAAAGATGTCCAAGGTCTACAGCACGGCGGAACTCATTAAAATCCTCGAAGAAGAGCGCCAAGCTTGCTTGCATGGGCGGCGTCTCAATTTGACTGAAACTCCTGCTACAGGCAACCCCGTGATTGACCGCTTTCTCAAATCTGAGGGAGTTCAGAAGTTCACTGCTTATCAAAATTTTAAGGCTGCCGTGCACGAATACCAGCGGGAACATCAAGTTTCTGGGATTGTCTGGCGGGAAATGGCAGTTAAAGGCAATACTCTACGCTATCCGGCAGTGGATGACGAATTAATAGCTCTACCGGTTGATTTGATTACGTTGAAGGCAGCTAAGATTGCTATGTTGGAATTCTGGCAGCAGGTAACTGCCGGGATGGATTTGTATTTAAGCATTAACAGCGGGAAGGATTTTCGATCGATCGAGCCGGTTGATGTAGAGGCTATAGCCCAGCGCACAGAATGGGCCAGTCTCTCGAAGTGGGAAAAGTTGGATTTTCTAGAAATTTTGTTGCAGTTGGGCTGGGGGAAGCCGGAGGAAGCTTATTATAAGCGGGGATGGCCGACCTCGGGCAGCGAGTACATTCACGCCGTCAAACCCGGACAGCGGCCGATTTGTTAATTGGTAATTGGTAATTTGTAATTGCTAAGAGGATACTCTGAATTGAGAACCCTCAACAACACAGAAATTGAGGACACCGCAGGGCCGTGTCCCTACCCCAAAACGTGGTAGCACGGGCGAGAACCCGACGCCATCGCCCAATCCGATTTAACCATCGCCCGATTTGCAGGGACGCTGCACTGCCGTGTCATGACTGTGGGTAATATCTGAAGAACTCATTGATTAACAGTTGAAATCTGACAAAGCATCAAGCCAAACCACTGATTTGGATCTGTCCAAACCTGCACCGGCATTAAACCGCGCTGCGAAAGTTCTTTTTTTACAGTATTGAGATTAAACTTGCGCGATATTTCGCTGCGGATAGTTTCTCCCGCTGCAAATTCAACCGTTAAATTGAGAGCGCGCAATTGCACTTTTTGCGTTTTTTTACTTTTTAAGTGCATTTCAATTTGACATTCCTCTTGATTGTAAAATGCCCAATGCTCGAACTGTGCCAAGTCAAAATTTCCCTCATATTTTCGATTTAAATGTCGCAGCATATTCAAGTTAAATGCTGCAGTTACTCCTTGACTATCATCGTATGCAGGTTCTAAAATATCCTGAGATTTGTCCAAGTCAATTCCCAGCAAAAAATACTCTCCCGGCTGCAATGCACCGACAATTTGCGAGAAGAATAAATCGCATTCTTGAGCGTTGAGATTGCCGAGGGTACTGCCGAGAAAGCAAATCATTCGGGTTGGCAAAGGCGACGGTGCAATTTTAGCTAAGGCTAATTCGTATGTGCTGACAAGTCCGTGAATCTGGAGCGACGGATAATCTGCCAACAGTTGACAAGCGCTGCTTTCTAGGATAGTGGGACTGATGTCGATCGGCAAATAGTGCAGGGGATATTCCAGTTGACTGTAAGCATCGAGGAGAATCCGAGTTTTGGTGGAACTGCCGCTGCCGAGTTCGACGATTTCGCAGGGGCCCGTTAAATTGGCGATCGCCCCCGCGCACCGCTGCAAAATAGCCGTCTCAGTGCGCGTCAAGTAGTATTCCGGCAACTGACAAATCAACTCGAACAGCTTTGAACCGCGATCGTCGTAGAAATACTTTGGAGGCAGGGATTTGGGGTTTTGAGTCAACCCGCTAACTGCATCGCTGCCAGCATTGATTTCTGCGGGTGTTGGTGCCGCAGCGCTCACCAATCGCTCTAAGTGCAGTCGGTTTTCTTTCGTTGAGGCTGAGTTTGTCGTGTCGGACAGTCTTGGGGATTTCATAGAGTAATTTTTAGATGCACAAATGGGTACAGCACGCCGTCGCGTTGCCAAATATCGCGCTCAAGTCAGATTTTTCATGCCGATCTCCGTTATGTATTGTCTCACTCGATGGCGATCGCATCCACAATTAAAACTTAAAATTTATCCATAAAATTTATTGAATACTTAATTAAACTTGTTTTCTTTGAGCTTGTCACATGGAAAAAAGTTGGGCATTTCGCAAAAAAAAAAAAATCCCCAATTCCCTCTCCAGCCATTTATCTGATGTTCGTCAAATAAGCTTTATAATGCAAGTATTAAGGAATTTGTTCATCTGAAAAGTCCCATGAATAAATTCCTCACTACGAACAAATTTGATGTGATTATAATTACCTAGCCAACTAATTAGCGCAGCGAAAACCTGCAATAATTTGCCGCACGCCCGGATAATACCAATTCCGAAAACTAGCTCGCAGTGCTTGCGGAAAAGTCGCCCAACTCCCGCCTTTTAAAACTCGGTGTTCTCCATCAAAATAAACTTGAGAATATCCCCTGTAAGGATAACTTTCAAATCCCGGATAGGCCTCAAAGGTTGAAGCAGTCCACTCCCAAACATTGCCCAACATATCGCAGCAGCCGGCCGCACTTGCTCCTTTGGGAAAAGCATCAACAGGCGAGGTATTTGCAATATTATTGCCGTGATTGCACAGGCTGCCGTTTGGCTGTTCTTCTCCCCAAGGATAGATGCGATATGTTTGATTTGCGACATCCCAACTCGCAGCTTTTTCCCATTCGGCTTCCGATGGCAAACGCTTGCCGGTGAAATTGCAGTAAGCTTCGGCTTCGTACCAACTGACACCGCAAACTGGATGGTTGTTGAAAGCTGGATTTCCTGACCAGTAAAGCGGTCGAGAGACGGCTTCGACTTGCAGCCATTTCCAGCCGTCGGCTGACCACCAATCAGGGTTTTGATAGCCGCCGGATTCCATGAAATCTAGGTATTGACCGCAAGTGACGGGATAGCGATCGATCGAGTATGCTTCTAAATAACACAGGTGGCGCGATCGCTCGTTATCCAAAGCCTCAGCAGCATCGCTTCCCATGTAAAATTCCCCGCCCGGAATTTCAATCACCGGGGAATCGGTAATTGGTAATTGGTAATTGGCAATTAATCTTCCCTCTTTCTTAT
>JAICRN010000550.1 GCA_025937335.1 Microcoleus sp. TY_ISSM_2_bin.22 | reverse complement strand
TTACCTTACTTAATTGTTATGAAAATTAAACAAGATCCGCATACAGGCAAATTGCTCGTACAAATCGACGCTCAGGAATGTTGCGAAAACTGGAGCGAAATTGAATACTGTAAAGAAATAAGCAATTTTACGGCTCAAACAATAGCCGCTGATTTATTTGACTTACAAAAGCGGCACGACAAACTGGGCGCTGTTGTTAACAAGCAGCACGGACTAATTTGCGCGTTAGTTTTAATGGTAGAATCTTTGACGTTTCTAGCAACTGACTTTGCAGACTCTGCTCAACACGTTTCTCAATATCAAAAAGAAATGAGAGAAAAATTAGAAGATTACAAAAAAGCTTTAAATACAAAAGATTAATTATGGAACCAGCACGATCTACTGACGAATTTTCTCGAAAAATTACTGCTTCCGATAACAACAACATCGTTACAGTGCTCGATTTGGCTATTATTAACAGCGAATACCAAATTTTTGAGCAGGATTACAAAGTCACGTTTCAAGTTGCCTTAGAAGATGTCAAATGTACTGTCGGTTTGTTTAGTCTGGCTCCAGCACCTTTTCCAGAAGTTAACGCTTTGATGTCGGAAGCCGCTAAAAATGCCGAGATTGCCAAAGTACAAACCGAAGGGCAAAAAATTGCTCTTGGACTTTATACAGCAAAAGGCAACGGGCCGTGGACTTACAAAGCGCGAATAGTTCTTCAAAATCAAGGTGGAGATGAAAATCATGTGCCGTTGCTGGTTCCTCATTTAGGAACAAATGAAACTTTATTAGTAGGAGGCACGTTCAAACTTGGCGTAAAAGTTGAACCAATTTGGAATCAGCCTCTAAAAGCACAAGATTATATTGTTGTCAGCGGCACTTACAAACAAGTTGTTAGCTTTTCTAGCAAAAAAAAAGATGATATAGAACAGCTAAATGCTCGAATAGAAGCTCTAGAGTTAGCATTAGCCGGGCGATTGACTGGTGTACCAGCAGGCACTGTCCTGGGAAGAAATACAGGCACTGGAACTGTTGAGTTGATACCTCAAACGCAATTTGCAAAGCCTGCTGATATTGATGCGGCAATAAATACTCTTGTAGGGAATAGCTCCACGGCGCTCGATACTTTAGCAGAATTGGGAGCGGCATTGGCAAATGATGGAGCATTTGCGACAACTATTGCAAATGCGTTGAGCGCTAAAGCACCTTTAAATAATCCTAATTTTACAGGAGTAATAGGAACGCAGGGGCAAATTCAATTTCCTAGCGTTCAAATCCCAAGCACAAATCCTCGTATTTTAGATGATTACGAGGAAGGGGTGTTTACTCCTTCAGCTATTGGGACGACATTAGCGGGAGAAGTAACGTACACAACGAGAACAGGGACATTTACAAAGATTGGAAAAAGAGTTTTTTATGAACTATTCGTAGAATGGACGGAACACACTGGAACAGGAGGTTTGCGAATAACAGGCTTGCCGTACATAAGCGGCAACAATTGCTGTTCAGTGTGGCATCGGAATTTATCACTTCTTGCCAATCACACACTGCAAGCAAATTTTTTAATTATTAGTAACGCGATAGTAATTTCATTAGGTCAAGTTCCAGCAGGCGGTGGGGCGATAGTTGGAGTGTCTGTGGATTCAGCGGCAGGCATAATGATTAATGGCAGTTATTTGGCTGCGACTTAATATTACTAGAATCGACAGGAGCTTCGTAATCGGTCGGTCGCGGGTTCAAATCCCGCCATCGGCTTTCGGTTTCAATCTGGTAACTGCACCTTGTTAATTTCCCGGCCATAATTTTGCAAAATTTGCCGGCTGTCTTTATGGCCGGCCATTGCAGCTACTTGTGGGATTGTATATCCTGCTTCGATAGCTGCACTTAGCAGCGTGTGACGCGTAGCGTAAGGTTTGCGATATGCTATCCCCAAGACTGCAAGTGCTGGCTTCCAAAATAATGTCCGAAAATTTCCGTGGTCGATCGCACAACTCTGGGGAGACTTGAAAATCAAATCTGCCCCTAAATTTGAGTCTGATTGAATTTTCACAAATAGCTCGTAAATCCGATTTGACATTTTGAGAATGCGGCGGCTTTGTAGAGTTTTGGGCCGTTTTGCAATTTTTTCATAGCCACCGCGCTTGCGAGAAATTGATTGCTCGATCGCCACCGTGCGTTTTTCTAAATCTACATCTTGCCAGCGCAAGCCCACAGCTTCACCAGTGCGAACTCCCGAAAATAGCAAAAATTCTACAAATGGTGCATAGGTCAGATGATTCTGATAAAAATATTCAATGATTTTTGCAACCTCTTCAGCATTGAACGGTTTTTTCTTAGCTTCTGCCTGATATTCCTGAGCCAAGGTTTGCGATCGCGTTTCGACGCCTGCCAGCGGATTCTTACTGATAATTTTTTGCTCAATTGCCCAAGCCGCACACCGATTGAGCATCGACACTCGACGGTTAAAGGTTGACGCCGCTAAATCTGTCCGAGCAATGAGCCACTCAATATCTGTAATTAATGGATCTTCGGCTTTGACCAACATCGCGCGGACGCAAGCGTAGTGATCCGCTGCGGTACTTGCGGGTAACTTTAGAGATTTTACAAAATCGTCCCAAATTTCGAGCCATTTTATTTTTTGAGGGCGCTGCTGTTTTTCGAGCGCAATCTGCCCGCAAGATTTATGCCGATATTTTTCTAAGGTCGGATCGAAACTGCCAGCCAAAATATCATTTTGAATTTTAGTGGCGATCGCTGCTACTGAATTTCTGTCGCGCTTGTTTTCCCAACGGGCCCCCGGAATTGGAGAAAACGAAAATCGGACAGACTCAACCGTAAATTGCAAGCGAATCGCTTCTCTATTCTTTTGTGGCTTAATATCCATATTGAGTGCAATTTGAGTGCAAGAATTGATTTTATCAAATGTAGCTTGCACTCTCAACCGCTCAAAGTCTCTCTACGAGAGAACGGGACAGACGGGGCTCGAACCCGCAACTTCCGCCGTGACAGGGCGCGAGTTCCCATTCTATTTAAAATTTAACTTACTGGAGCAAGTCGGCGATCGAGCTTTTTCCCAGTCGATCGACCAGCTCCCGAAAAATTGTCCGAAGTTGTGGGCGCGGCAGATTTTGGATTTTGACCAAAAGTTCTACTAACTCTTCTTGACTTACTTTTTGACCGTAAGTACACAAAGTGTTTTGACCGGGCCCGTGTTTAAAGCCACAACCGGGGCATTCTTCTTGGGTTGCTTCGGAAACAGCAGGGAGAATGGATGTTAAGGGTTCGCTTCCCGCATTTTTGATAAAATCCCAATCGTCTGCTGTAATTTCGCCGTCAATTTTAACTTTTGTTGCATCTATATATTCCGAAGGCAGCCAAGAAATATCACCGGGGCTTTTATTTTCACCCAATATCAGCGCCAAAATTTCCTTAGGTCGCGTCAGGGCTACGTACAGCAAATTGTTTTCCTGTTCCTTCTCTTCTGCGGTTTGCCCTTTGTGAGAAAAAGGCATCAGTTCTGGCTCAAGAATAAACGCCACGTCTCCCTCCCCTCCCTTGCCAGAGTGGATCGAGTAAAGGTTGATGCAACGCTTGCCATCGCTCTCGTCAAAAATTTTGTCGATTACCAATGTCCAGGCCCCCAAGTCTTCCGGCTGGTATGCCTCGAAAAGTGCCAACACTGCCGCCAGCATATCGGTTAAAAGTGAAATTCGCGCTTCCCCATCTTTATATTTCAGCAAACGATCGCGTTCCTTAGCTTCGTAATCCACTAAAGCTTGCGGGAAAGTGGCAACATCGTAAGGAATGCTAAATTTAGCAACAATCCGATCGACTTCATCCAGTACGCGCTTGCCCAAAGATTTATCCTTGATTTTTGCAGGCTTTCCCGCTGCTAGTAGTTTGATAGCATAAATCAACAGCGGTGCATTTTTTCTACACACACCAATATAAGATTTACTCTCGTCCTCAAACAAGGACAAAAAGTCGCCGTGTTTCAGAATTTTGATTTCCCCTTCCTCGGCGGCTGGGTGTGGCTCGATCGGAATTTCAGGAAAAATTTTTCTTACCAATTTCAAATGCGATCGTCCGCAGCGGTAGTTTACTGGCAATGGCAATATCTCACAGTTAAAAATCTCAGTAAATTTTTGCACCCCATCAGAGACGCACCCCCGGAAACTATAAACCGCTTGGTGTTTGTCGCCCACTGCAACCAAGAAGTTTTTAGCG
>JAICRN010000753.1 GCA_025937335.1 Microcoleus sp. TY_ISSM_2_bin.22 | reverse complement strand
GAGGTTAAGGGGGTGAACCGGGTGGTTTACGATATTACTTCTAAGCCGCCGGGACCGATCGAGTGGGAGTAATTTGTAGTTAGGGGCGGGTTTAGGAGATTGTGGGTTTTAGGCAATTATTGTGGGTGAAACCCGCCCTTTGTATCTACAGAAATCGCTTTCAGGGGAAGGGATCTGTACGGTCTGAACAACTAGATTAATCATTGTTTGAGTCCTCTGTTCGCTGCGAAATTTGCTGCTGCGTACTTTGGGCTAACTTTTGTTCGTAAGACTCCAGCCCTTTGGTAACTAGGATTCGCAACACAGCCGACAGAGCTCGATCGGCTAACTCGGGCAAAGCCGAAACAGCCGTAATTCTTTCGCGCAATCCTTTTATGTCTACTGTTGTTCTGTCGGGTTTAGTCATCTTTTCAGTGTATCGCATTACATCAGCCCGAACAATATTGATTAATATTGATGAATAATGATGCAGATTGATGCAAAAATGTTATAGTAGCCTCAGACAACAAAAACCAAACCCCCACCGCTTCTGACTCCAATCTAGACACGGCAGGGGTTTGGACTCCCAAATTCAGGAGGATACTCTATGATATCAACTTCCAAGTCAGTCCCGGAACTACTGCGGGAAAAAATTCCCGATGTCCCCGTTAACAAGCAACCCGTCCGCTTGCTTGCCTGCGGCATTCCCAAAGGCGTAGACAGCATGATTCACCAGTTGCACGTCAAAGGTGTTGCAGAAGTTTGGGAGTGGAGTCCGCCGATACCGTCACCTGTGGGCGGTGAAGTAATTCGGATTTTGATTCGCTATTTTGCCGAGTGATAGTTGGGGGCGATGGCTGTCGCCTCGGCTATCGCCTACGCATTTTTTCTGTTGCGTGCGATCGCCGATTAACCGATCGGTTAATCTAAAGTTAATGCGAACAAAAGTTAGATGTCTCGATCGAACAGCGTGAAGTCGCGTCTTTTTGATCCAGAAATTGCTCCCGATTTTACCCGCAGCTAGGAAACGAGCAACTATGTATCAAACCGAACAGTCCCCAATCCCGAAAAACGTACTCCCAACGATGTACGATCTCAAGAGCGAAGACCCGGAGGATTCAGGCTTGCCCGATCTATTTCATCTTTGGCAATCGCGATGCCTGGAATATACTTTTAGCCCGTCCAATTATCCGAGCGATCGAGTATTTGTTGCCAGCGACTTAAATCTATACTTTGATGTAAGCCACACTCAGTGGTACAAAAGGCCTGATTGGTTTGGGGTGGTTGGCATTGACAGGCTTTACCAACAGCAAGAGTTGCGGAAATCCTACGTTATTTGGCAAGAAGAAGTCAGTCCTTTTGTTGTCGTGGAACTGGTGTCGCCGGGAACAGAAAACGAAGATTTAGGACAAACAGTCAGAGGGCTTGCTCAACCTCCGACTAAATGGCAAGTTTACGAACAGATTCTTAGAGTTCCTTACTATATAGTATTTGATGGAGCAACCAATAACCTCCGGGCTTTTGTGTTAGCGGGCGATCGCTATGAAGAATTAATTTTAACAGAGCCGCGGGTTTGGATGCCGGAGATCGAATTGGGTTTGGGAATTTGGCAAGGTGCTTTTGAAGGTCTTGAGCGATCGTGGCTGCGCTGGTATGATGGGAGTGGCAGTTGGATTCCGACTCCAACCGAGCAAGAATGCCAGCAGAAAGAACTGGCTCAGCAGCAAACCGAACAACAACGTCAGGAAAAAGAACTGGCTCAGCAGCAAACCGAACAAGTACGCCAGCGAGCCGAGCGTTTAGCCGAGAGGTTAAGAGCAATGGGGATTAATCCAGATGAAGTGTAGTTGAGCACCGAAAATGTCACGCAAAAATACTGTTTAATTGCGATCGGCCCTTTCAGCATCCAGGAGCAATTCGCACTGTTGAAACACGTAATTGATCGCGGCAAAAAGCCGATCTAGTTCTTGAATTGTATAAAACATTTGATTGCGAGTAAAAACATTAGATTTGAGTTTGCCTAACTGCCAGACTCCCCCATTTGATACAATTCCAAAAACATCTTGCTCTGAGTTTTCATTCAGTCGCTGTGCGGCAATCATTTCAGCCAAACACTGCGCCCATCCATTTTCAAAGTTATCTTGTTTCGCTTCAACTAACAAAAAGTAAGGTTGTTCAAAAACAACTTTTCCTAATGAAGAACGTTTAGCTAAAATATATTCAGGAAATCCAGAAAGATATTGATCGTAGATGAGAGATTGATGGCTCCACAAAACAAATCCGCTGTAATAGCGCTTCCAAACTTCTTTGAGCACTGGATAAATTAAATTTTCGCAAATTGCAAATTCAGAATTGTCAACCACTCCTTCTCGCATTGTAAATTCTAAATCTTCTCGGAAATAGTCAGAGACATGAAACTCTGTTTCTACTATAAAATTAGATTCGGTGTAGGTAATTTGAAATTCTTTTAGGACTGAACTGACGGTTTTGTAAGCGCTAAAGGGCATAATCACTT
>JAICRN010000507.1 GCA_025937335.1 Microcoleus sp. TY_ISSM_2_bin.22 | reverse complement strand
GGTTTTTTATTTCTGGGTCCTGAGTCTGCTTTCGGAATGAATCCGGGGGCTTGTATCCTGGATGCTTGATTGTCAGAAAGCAATCTCATACAATTTTAGATTTTAGATTAAAGATGTGGAATGAATTCTGATATCAGAGTGGCGAGCTTGCTTGGAGTTGCATTCTTTTTTGAAACAGAGATAAAAACGAATAATTTTTAAGTTTTTACAGTTCCTCTTTTTTCGGGCTTGGTTGGTACGTTCTCGTTGCCTAGGGAATTATATTCACGAGCAATTGGAGGTTGTAAGAGCCTATTTTGCATTGAATCCTCCTGCTTAATCGGCAGGGCGATCGAAAATTCCGTCCCGGTTCCCACCTCCGACCAAAAGTTAATTGTCCCACCGTGTTTCTTGACGATAATTTCGCGACCAATTGCCAATCCCAAACCCGTACCTACACCTCTCGGTTTAGTAGTAAAGAATGTTTCAAACATTTTTTCTTGACTCTCTGGCGCTATTCCCATACCGTTATCAGAAATTCGCACTACCACTGAGTCTTCGTCCAAGTATTCTGTAGCGATCGCAATTCTCGGCGTAAAACTCGCTGCTTCCTGTTTGCTTGACTCCGAAGCCGATTGTTTTTTCGCCTCCTCAGAGCTGGATTTTTCAATTTTTACTTTTTCTTCCACAGCATCTAGTGCATTGTTGAGAAGGTTCACAAATACCTGGTAAAGCAAACCCATATAGCCTTCAACACTCGGGATGTTCCCGTAATTGCATACCACTTCAATGCCCTGTTTGATTCGGCTGTTGAGAATCAGCAAACTGCTGTTTATGCAGGCGTGCAAATCGACGGGATGAGGGGCCGCATCGTCGAGACGGGAAAAATCTTTCAAACTTAAGATAATAGCTTTGGCTCTTTCAGCCCCTACTTGCATCGAGTCAAATATTTTGATCAAATCTTCTTTGAGAAAATCGATGTCTATTTCTTCGCTTTTGGCGATCGCTGCGGCAGGCGGGTTGGAAATTTCTGTTTCGTAAGTTTTGAGCAAATCTAAAATATCTTCAACATAATGTCTCGCCGGGTCGATATTTGCATAAATAAAATTTATTGGGTTGTTAACTTCGTGAGCAACCCCGGCTAACATCCGCCCCAAAGTTGCCATTTTCTCATTTTGAAGTATCTTGGTTTGTTGTTCGGATTTCAATTCTTCTAGCAACTGATTTACTTTCTGAATTAGTTGATTCAGCGAAGCTGCTAATACTCCGACTTCATCGGTGCTGGTAACTGGTACTTGCAACTGAAAATTAGATTCTTCAGTCACTCGCTGAGCAATTTTAGTAACAGCGGCGAGGGGTTTGGCGATCGCCCGACTGGTCAAGGCTACCAGCAATGCTGCAACGACGATCGACAGTGCCATGCTACCCAAAATTATTTGCACCCGCAGCGCCTGCGCTTGCAGCAGGGCCTCCCGCGCTGCATCTTCTTGCTCTTGGGCGCGATCGATAATTTCTGCTATATCATTGACCGCCCTATCTAGTTGCAACCCTATTTTATCTCGATCGAAATTCGACAGTAACTTACGTTTAACACTTTGTTGAGCGGGGTTATTTGGCAGGTTACTAATTTTTTTATTAACTACTTCTAGCCGATTTATATAATTAGATAATAGCGCTTCGCAAGTTTGTCTAAATTTTTCTATGCCTTCTCTGTCTTCCATATATTTATAATTTTTGACTTCCGATAGCAACAACTTCAAATTGTAAATATTTTTTTGTAGCTGTTCGTATTTGATGTCAAAAATTTGCGGATTTTCGATCCAGTAAATCAGCCCCTCTTGGCTGTTTTGCGTTCGCAGTAAAGCTACCTGCAACTTATTTAAAAGCTGACTTTCTCGCTCGATGTGTACTTGATTGTTAGTTCTGCGATAGTAATGATTGCCCGCCAACATCCCGACAGTGGTTCCCCCAATCGCAACACAAAGAGCCAGTGCGTACCCACTGCTGATTTTGTCGCGAATACTGAGGTTGCCCAAGGAACGGGCTATGTGAGCGAAATAATTGGGCTTGAGTGGCTGGCTCTCTTCGATCTTATGCTCGCAAGAGGTAGATAGTTCTTGTGAAGGCTGATTCAGATGTTTTAGCTGCATAGATGCTAACCTGTGAATAATTCAGGCACTGACAATTCAGTCTAACTTAACTTGCGACTGATTTGAGAGTACCGCATGGATAGTGAATTTGATAATTTTTGTGAATTAGGACGCTTTTACCCTGCCTAAGAAACCCGGTTTTTCGTTTCCGCTTTCGGAGCTTCCAGGAGGCACTTACCTGAAAAAAGCGGGTTTCTGGATACTTAATGTGATATTTTATTCTTAATAAAAAAGTATGGCTGCACTCGCGATCGAATAAATCACCGAATAAATAAGTAGGTATATGCAAATAAACCAGTCTGCGGTTCGGGCGGGTGATAAGCTGTAGCTGAGTTATCGTGCAAGCTACAATTGCAGCAAGAGGGCGATCGCACTTGTCCGTCCCGCTGGCGCTCAAACTCCGCAAACCGCGCCTGCTGGACAAGCAGAATCGCGATTTGCGGGATCGCGCAGTACGATCCTCTTCGTTGGCGCAGCCCCCGTAGGGGCGGGCAACGCTTACGGGCGCTTCGCCATTTTAGATTTTAGATTTTAGATTGGCAATGACTGATGACTATCGGCCTAATGTAAAAATCAAAGCATAACCCTTTTATTTGCCACTCCCCTCATGCCTTTGCCACGCCTGTTAACCTTAATTGCTGCTTTTTGCCTCGCCCTGGGGCTGATTATTGGGCTGGTGAGTTCCTTAACAGGGCTTTACAGTCAAGTTGCGTGGTCTGCTTCTCCGCTGCTGGCTAATTTGCTGATTTTCCTGATAATTGTACTTTTGGGAACCCTAATTTTTGCGCTGTTTTACTATTTTAGGTTGCTGCAACGCCCTCAGAAAGTTAAGGGAAAACGGGCGATTAATCCGAAGGTTCCTGTTGTAAAAAGTGAAGCTGCTTCGGAAAATCTCAAAGCGATCCGGCAACAAGTCGATCGCATTCAAGATGAAGTAGCGCGGCAAGCTTTGCTGTTGAGAGCCCGCGAAATTGAAGCTAGCATGGCGAGGGGCAGCGTTCGAGTAGTTGTTTTCGGCACCGGTTCTGCGGGCAAAACTTCCGCTGTCAATGCGCTGGTGGGGCGGATGGCGGGACAGGTGGGCGCGCCGATGGGAACTACCGAAGTTGGCGAAACTTACACTCTGAAATTGAAAGGAATCGATCGAGAATTAGCAATTACCGATACCCCAGGCATCTTGGAAGCGGGAGTTGCGGGGACTTACAGAGAGGAATTGGCGAGGCAGTTGGCGGCGAGGGCAGATTTGATCTTATTTGTTTTGGACGGCGATTTGCGAAAATCCGAGTACGAACCGCTGCGGACTTTGGCGGAAATTGGCAAAAGGTCGATCGTGGTTTTTAATAAAGTTGACCTTTATCCCGACACCGACAGAGATGAAATTCTCACTAGGCTGCAGCAGCGAGTCAAAGGTTTTGTATCAGCAATGGATGTAGTCGCCATTAGCGCCAATCCGCAAAAAGTTGTACTAGAAGACGGCACAATTTTTCATCCCGACCCGGATATTATGCCATTAATTCGGCGCGTCGCTGCGATTTTGCGAGCCGAAGGCGAAGACTTAATTGCAGACAATATTTTGCTGCAATCTCAGCACTTGGGAGACCAAGCGCGCAAGTTAATTGACGCTCAAAGGAGGCGGCAAGCTGATAAAGCAGTAGAGCGATTTCAGTGGATCGGAGCCGGAGTAATTGCTGTAACGCCTTTGCCAGTTGTGGATTTGTTAGCGACAGCAGCAGTTAACGCTCAAATGGTAGTAGAAATTGCCAAGATTTACGGCTGCGAATTAAATATCGATCGCGCGAAAGAATTGGCATTGTCTCTAGCAAAAACCCTAGCAAGTTTGGGAATAGTTGAAGGTGTAATTCAAGTAGTGTCAAGGGCGTTGCAGTTAAGCGTAGCGGGGTTTGTACTTGGCAAAGCAATTCAAGCAGTCAGCGCCGCTTATTTAACTAGAATTGCCGGTAAAAGTTTTATTGAATATTTCCGCCACGACCAAGATTGGGGCGACGGCGGCATCGCCGAAGTCGTGCAAAGGCAGTTTCAGTTAAATCGGAAAGACGAGTTTGTCAAAGCATTTGTCAAAGATGCGATCGCCCGGGTTGTTGAACCTCTGAACATTTATCAGCAGGAATCGGAACCAGAATTAGAAATGTCAGCCGAATTGGAATCAGAAATAGAACCAGAACCCTTGTATCAGCAGGCGCAATACGACGATTGGGAAACTTACAGCAACAAACGAAAAGACGAGTGGTAATTAGTAATATCAAATCCGGCTTAAATATCCCCCCGATCTCAAATTCGGTAGCATCGGAATTAATATTACCCACAGCGGTAGGCGCGAAGCCGAAGTGTCGAACCATCAGGACACGGCAGTACCGTTTCCCTACAATTAATTGCGGCAGAGAAACGGCACTGCCGTGTCCTCTATATCATGTCTC
>JAICRN010000164.1 GCA_025937335.1 Microcoleus sp. TY_ISSM_2_bin.22 | reverse complement strand
TGCGAGCGCCCAACCATAAGAAAAATTGTTTGCAGTCAGGAATGCAAGTCATACCATTTTAGATTTTAGATTTTAGATTTTAGATTGGAAATGACTGATGACTACCAGGGTTGGCAGCACCGGTCTACATTTGCATTGTTTTCTGAAACTGGTCTCACGACTTGGCTGATATTAATTCTGCCGAATGACCAATACTGTTTGATGAATTTGATTCGGAGAGAACATTTGATGATGCAAAACCCAGCAAATCAAGCCGGATCTGTGTCTGCGCTGCCGCACCAAACAAAAAATCTGCGCCGCTTTTGGCAAAATATCAGCAATTCTGCTCAATCGCGGTGGCAGCAAGCGCAGAGTCTTTGGCAACACAGACGGCAGCGCCGCCATTTGCTGACCCTGCTAATTCTTGGCACCACCGCTTTAACCATTAGCACAACTGCTTGCATCAGCTATTTTTTTGTGCGCGGACTAATCCTCGACAATTTAAAGCAAATAGCCCTATTAAAACTAGAAAAAGGCACCGACGAAATCGACCGCTGGCTAAGCAGCCGCAAAGCAGAAATAGAAACCATTGCTTACGATCCTACGGTTGGCACTCTCAATTGGCAATTAGTCGAACCCCGGTTGCAAGGAGAAATATACAGATTAAAAGAGTATTTCATCCTGTCATTAACTCGACCCGATGGCTCATTTACCAACACTTTAGGCAACCGCGGGAACATCAAAGACCGCCAACACTTTAAAAAAGCAATGACCGGGCAGCTCAACGTTTCCGACCCGCTGCTCGGCCGCACTACAAAAGTTTCTACGATCATCATTTCAGCTCCTATTTGGGCTTTACCTCCCGCTCCGAATCAAGTAATTGGAGTCCTCTCAGGCAGCATTAAATTAGACCGAGTAACATCTGTCGCTAACCGCTTGCTGTACGGTTCCGACAGTTATGCTTTTGCACTCAATTCGCAAGGAGTGCCAATTGTTCATCCCAACAATAATTTAATCGGAAATATCGACCAGGAGACCCCAAGCTTTTTACAGTCACAAGACCCCGCACTCTCCACAATTGCGCGGCAGATGATCGACCGCCAGACGAACATCGAACTGGTAAAAATAGATAACAAATGGGTGTATGTGGCCTATGCTCCCCTCAAGGAAGTTAACTGGTCGATGGCTTTAGTAATTCCCCGCGAAAATATTGAATCCCAACTGCAAGCATTAAATTTGTTGACATCCGTAGTAGCCGGACTGCTCGGCCCGGCGATGCTAGCAGCAATTTGGCTAATTTACTCTTCTGAAAACAATCGCGCTCAAGCGGAGCGAGAAGCCATGCTCAACCGGATTGCCGGACGCATTCGCGCTTCCCTAGAATTAGACCAGATCGTGCAAAGTACAGTCGAAGAAATAGTAAGTTTGCTGCATTTAGAACGGGCGGCTTTTGGTTGGTACAAACCACAAGAAAAAATGTTACAAATCCTGTGGGAATGTTGCCCTTCTGATGGTTCGACACAACCTATAAAGTTTGAGCCTTACTTTGTCGGAAATGTGTTATTACGGAGCGGTCAAGGCGAGCCAATTATTTTTTCGAGGGACACTTTGGCTGAGGGTGCAGCTCAACATATCGAACTTAAAGCTAATAGCTATTTAGCCGTGCCTGTCCAGACTCAAAACCAGCCGCAGGGTTATTTAATTTGCAGCCACGCGACTAATTGGCTGTGGAGCGGGGAGGAAATCCAACTGTTAAAAGCTGTGGCAGACCAATTGGCGATCGCAATTACTCAAGCTCACCTTTACAGTCAAACCCAAAACCAAGTAAAACTGCTCAATAGTGCTTTAAATGAACTGAAAAAAACTCAAACTCATTTAGTGCAGAGCGAAAAAATGTCATCCCTCGGTCAAATGGTGGCGGGGATAGCGCACGAAATCAACAACCCGGTTAACTTCATTTCGGCTAATTTGCCTCACACCAGCAAATATACAAAAGATTTATTAGAGTTGGTGAATTTATACAAACAAACCTTCCCAGAGGTCCCCCAGGAAATCGCAGATTTTAGCGAAGAAATCGAGTTAGAATTTATCGAGGAAGATTTGCCGCATATATTGGATTCTATGAAAATAGGAACCGAACGCATTCGCAGCATAGTTCTTTCTTTGCGTAACTTTTCTCGCCTCGATGAATCTGACAAAAAGCTGGCGGACATTCACGAAGGTATAGAAAATACCTTGCTGTTGCTCTCCAACCGCCTCAAAAATAGAATTTATATAGTCAAGAAATACGGCAAAGTGCCTTCAGTCGAGTGCTATCCCTCTCAGCTCAATCAGGTGTTTATGAACTTGCTGAGCAATGCGATCGATGCCTTGAACGAGATCGATCGCCTGGATAAAATTATTACAATTTCCACGGGCGTAGTTCGCGAAAATGGCGGAAAATTTCTGAAAGTGGCGATCGCCGACAACGGCCCCGGCATTCCAGACAGCGTTAAAGACCAAATTTATAACCCATTTTTTACTACCAAACCAGTCGGAAAAGGCACTGGTTTGGGGTTAGCAATTAGCTACAAAATTGTAGTGGACGGACACGGCGGCAGCATCGAAATTTCTCAACCTCCGGGCGGCGGTACGCAGTTTTTGGTAAAAATTCCTATTAGTAACGGAAAGTAAGATTATTTTAGATTTTAGATTTTAGATTTTAGATTTTAGATTTACTGATGAAACAAGGTTTTGTATCGGTATATAATAGTTGCATTTTTTTGAAAAACTGGTATAAGAAGAAAGTGGGAAAGGAAGCCCGCAGATTTTGTAACGTTGTAACGGAGGTAAGGGATAGAGGGAAGAGGGAAGAGGGGCTCAACAGTTTTAATTAATGCTAACTTTACGCCCGTTGGCTAAAATTAGAAGAGTTTTTGTTAAAGGAGTTTTATGGCTGTTGGCAAGGATACAATTTTCGAGCGCTTTTTGTCGCCCCTGATTCGACTGGCGATCGACGAAGAAGCACTGAAACGACTCTACGAAGGTATCGATTGGGAAACAGCGGGCGATCGCTACCGACAACCCAACTTAGTTTATCCCGAATATTACAGCAGCCAAAACTTTCACGGCATTAAACGTGGCTACCTCAACCCCAGTGCCGCCGTTTCCTACGATCCAATTACCCAATATGTTTTGCCTCCCCACGAAACAGTCGTCAGGCAAGGCTTAATTGACGCTGTGCGGGTGAAACCGCGCCGAATCATCGATTTGGGATGCGGCACCGGTTCGACAACCCTCATGCTCAAGCAAGCCTTTCCCGAAGCGGAAGTTGTCGGCTTGGACTTGTCGCCTTATATGCTGGTAGTTGCCGAAATGAAAGCCCAAAAAGCCGGCTTAAATATCCAATGGTTGCACGGAAATGCCGAAAGCGTTGCTTTTCCTGACGCTAGCTTTGATTTAGTCGCAGCTTCCTTGCTGTTTCACGAGACGCCGCCTGCTGTATCGCGGGCAATTTTGCGAGAAAGCTTCCGACTGCTGAAGGTTGGGGGACAAGTGGCAATTTTGGATGGCAATCAAAAAACTTTGCGGCAGACAGAGTGGCTGACTGATATGTTTGAAGAGCCTTATATTAAGTCTTACGCCGCTGGCTGCGTCGATGCTTGGGCGGGGGCTGCTGGATTCGCGGCGGTGCAAACTCACGAACACTGGTGGGTGCATCAGGTGACGCAGGGCGTGAAACCTTTGCCGGGGGAAGATTTGGAACAGGTGCCGCTGGCGAGGGGGTGGAATTTGGGCGATCGAACTCCTGATTTTGATGGCGATTTACCGGGCATTCCAGCTCCCGCTTGATGTATTAACTGTTGACTAATGACTGCTAACTAATGACTACTGACTAATGACTGCTAACTACTGATTACTAACTAATGACTACTGACTACTGACTGCTAACTAATGACTACTGACTACTGACTAATGACTAATGACTCTAAAAGCAGTTTTATTTGATTTTAATGGCGTGATTGTTAATGACGAGCCAATTCACGAGAAAATAATCGATCAATTGATGCTCGATGAAAATCTCCAGCTCAAACGTGGGGAGTTTCGAGAAATTTGTTTGGGAAAAAGCGATCGCGCTTGCATTACCGCACTGCTCGAGCGCCGGGGACGATTTGTGACAGAAACATACCTCGATCGGCTGCGGCGGCGCAAGGCCGAAGCTTACAAAGCTCAAATAGATACTTTGGAGAAACTGCCGATTTATCCGGGTTTGGCAGAATTTATTGACAAAATTCGGGCCGCCGGACTGAAAATGGCCGTAGTTAGCGGGGCAATGCGATCGGATATAGAATTGGTGTTAGATCGGGCCGGTTTGGCAGCAAACTTTGAATTAATTGTTGCAGGCGACGACTTGACGGCTAGCAAACCAGCGCCCGACGGCTATCTTTTGGCTGTGGAACTTTTCAACCAGAAATATCCCCACTTTAACCTGCAACCGATCGAGTGTTTGGCGGTTGAA
This sequence comes from Microcoleus sp. TY_ISSM_2_bin.22, assembly GCA_025937335.1. GTDB lineage: Bacteria > Cyanobacteriota > Cyanobacteriia > Cyanobacteriales > Microcoleaceae > Microcoleus. The sequence continues at coordinate 4,994 of JAICRN010000164.1, read as the reverse complement.
AATACTTTTGCGGGGATTGAAGCGGCGAAAAAAGCCGGGATTCAGGTAGCGGGGGTGACTCACACTTACCCGTTTCACATGATCCAGCGCCAAGCTAATTGGACGGTGGACTATTTTGCGGATTTAGAGTTGGACAGAGTGGCCCAACTTTGCTCTATTGCCCCCACTGAGCCGGCTGCGCGAAATACTTGACGTTTTTAGCAGTTACGTGCTAACGTAGGTGACGGTCTGCGAACGTGAGAGCAAGCAAGACCTGTAAGCCTTTTAGATTCGGCAATCCCGCATCTAAAATGCTAAATTAAAACTCAATCAGGGGAATTAGCTCAGTTGGTAGAGCGCTGCGATCGCACCGCAGAGGCCAGCGGTTCGAGTCCGCTATTCTCCATAAATCAGGGGCATTTCTACAGGTGACGATCGTACTCAAAGCGAAGTGCGATCGTCACCTGCTTTGATACTCGCCTATTGTATGCGATATACCCTGTTGCCGCCTCAGTTCTAGCATCAATAACCTGGGGAGAACCAGAAACCGGGTTTCTATTTTGTGCCATGACCCGGTTTCTGCCTCACTCCTAGCATCAATAAGATAATTTATGTTCTGAAACCCGGTTTCTAATGTCACACTAATTGCTGAAAAGACGTATTTTGGTGTCTAAACCCGCTTTCAGAACAGAATGCAACGGTAGGTAAGCTGCAAAGCGTTATGTCATCAGTCAATCTAAAATCTAAAATAATTAGGACTTACGCATAGGGAATCAGAAACCGGGTTGTTTAGGAAAATATTTCGTTCCCGCCCGCAGATTCGGTAAAAAACCCGGTTTCTAGGCGTCGGAATGCGTAAGTTCTGATAATATCAGCCCAGTTTTTGCAGCAGTTGCCATCAATCCCCAGAAAAGTTTCTTTTTGTCAAGAAATTATAACTTTTGTATCTAAAAATACAACAGCATTCAGAAGCCAGTCTTAATATCAAGTCGCTATGTGTTATTATTCTCAATCATCTGACTCATCTATTGAAGAGTAACAAAAAAAATGACAAAGCGATTCGATCGGCGGAAATTTCTTTTATACGGTTCTGCTACCCTAACATCAAGTTTATTTCTAAAAGCTTGTAGAACTCCCACTCCTACAGTAACTCCAGCCGCTTCTCCAACACCAACAGGAACTACACCAGCAGCAAGCAGTGGAAACACGATCAAAGTAGGAATTTTGCATTCCTTGAGCGGCACGATGTCAATCAGCGAAAAAAGCGTTGTCGATGCCGAACAATTAGCGATAGAAGAAATCAATAAAGCTGGTGGCGTCCTCGGAAAACAAATCGAAGCAATAGTAGAAGATGGCAACTCAGACTGGCCGACTTTTGCAGAAAAAGCAAAAAAATTGATCGACCAAGATAAAGTTGTCACAGTCTTTGGCTGCTGGACTTCCGCCAGTCGCAAAGCAGTATTGCCGGTATTTGAAGAAAAAAATCATATGCTCTGGTATCCCGTACAATACGAGGGTCAAGAGTGTTCCAAAAATATCTTTTATACCGGGGCGGCACCAAACCAACAAATCGAACCAGCAGTTGACTGGCTGCTAGAAAATAAAGGCAAAAAATTCTTCTTGGTCGGGTCTGACTACGTTTTCCCCCGCACGGCAAATACCATTATCAAGGCACAGCTAGAAGCCAAAGGCGGCGAATTAGTTGGGGAAGATTACATTCCTTTGGGCGGGACAGAAGTCACGCCAATTATTACTAAAATTAAGGCAGCTTTGCCAGACGGCGGCGTCATTTTTAATTCTCTCAACGGCGACAGCAACGTAGCATTTTTCAAACAGTTGCAGGGTGCAGGTTTGGGCCCGGACAAATATCCGTCAATGTCTGTCAGTATTGCGGAAGAAGAAGTAAAGGCGATCGGCGTAGAATATCTTAAAGGCCATTACGCCGCCTGGAATTACTTCATGACTGTGGAAACTCCGGAAAATACAAAATTTGTGGAAGCTTTCAAGGCAAAATACGGCAAAGAGAGAGTGACTAATGACCCGATGGAAGCAGCTTACATCATGGTTTACCTGTGGAAGCAAGCCGTCGAAAAAGCAGGAACAGCCGACGATTTAGAAAAAGTGCGGGCAGCAGCTTTGGGTCAAACCTTTGACGCGCCTGAGGGCAAAGTTACGATGGAAAATAACCACCACATCTCTAAATTTGTGAGGTTGGGAGAAGTGAGAGACGACGGTTTGTTTAACATTGCTTTTGCTACACCAGAAGCAGTGCAGCCGGTTCCTTGGAATCAGTTTGTCGCTGAAACAAAAGGCTTTGCTTGCGATTGGTCAGACCCCGCAAAAGGCGGCAAATTCAAGAGTTCATAATTCAGGAAAGTTCAAACTATCTCCGGGTGCGCAAGGCGCACCTTTCCCCTTAGATAACTCGGCACCTAAAACGTCGCTCTTGGTGCTAATGATGCACTTTACTCTCATACAAAAACTCGCGTCTTTCGGGGTGGGCATTGTGCACTTTACCCGGATTGAGCCGAGTACCTAAAACATGGCTCCGGGTGTACAAGTTGCACCCGATCTTTATACAAAAACTCGCAGCTTTACGAGTGTGGATTGTGCACATTACATAATAAGTCTACCAAATATTATAAAAAAATAGGAGGATAAAAAGTGGCGATCGGGTTATTGGACGGTTTATTTAACGGGATTAGCATCGGCGCAGTTTTACTAATTGCAGCCCTGGGATTAGCAATTATTTTCGGGCTGATGGGCGTGATTAATATGGCTCACGGCGAGTTGATGATGCTGGGGGCTTATACAACTTTCGTGGTGCAAAATGTCTTCAAAGGTATCGGAGGATTTGCTTTTGAAACATATATTTTATTTGCGATTCCCCTAGCTTTTTTAGTAGCTGCATTGGTAGGATTAATTCTCGAACGCGGAGTGATTCGCTATCTTTACGGGCGGCCCCTAGAAACTCTGCTGGCAACTTGGGGCGTAAGTTTAATTTTGCAGCAGTTTGTCCGCAGCGTGAGTTGGGTGTTGGTAATTGCGATTGCGGTGTTTTGTTTGCTGTTTTTTGGCGGTTTGCGAGTGCTGAAGCAGCGATCGGATTTCGATCGCGTTCGCAGCAAAATTATCGCTATAATTTTGCCTTTATCTTTGGGTATTTCCTGGGCGGTGAGCGCCTTTTTAGGGCAAACTTACAAACTGGCAGTAACTCAACCTTGGTTTGGCGCTCAAAATGTGGATGTAACTGCCCCTGCATGGCTGCGGGGCGGCATACCGCTGGGCACTTTTCAGTTGCCCTACGCCCGAATTTTTATTATTGTGCTGACAGGAATTTGTTTGGCGGGAATTTACCTATTTTTGCAAAAGTCTGTGTGGGGATTGCGGATTAGATCCGTGACGCAAAATCGCAGCATGAGCGCGTGTTTGGGTATTCCTACCGAACAAGTAGACGCGCTGACTTTTGCTTTGGGATCGGGGCTGGCTGGTGTCGCTGGGTGCGCGATTAGTTTGATCGGTTCCGTAGGGTCAAATACCGGACAAAATTATATAGTCGATACTTTTATGGTGGTGGTTGTGGGCGGTGTCGGCAAGATTGTGGGGAGTGTAGTTGCTGCGATCGCGATCGGTACTGCAAATTACCTGATCGGTTCTGGAACATTAGCAATAATGTTCGCTCCTGTCAAGCCTTTAGCCGACTTCTTCACATTTTTCGCCACAACCAGCATGGCAAAAGTAATGGTATTCGCCTTAATTATGGCTTTTCTGCAAGTGAAGCCGGGAGGGATTTTCCCGCAAAAAGGGCGGACGGTAGAAAATTAAAAATTACAACTGCGAGCGTAGCTAAAAATGCAGAAAACACATCAAAAACCCTGGCTAAAAGAAGCGGCAATTGTCAGCGCGATCGCCCTCATATTCATCTTACTCATCCCAGGAATACTCCCCGACGTTCGGCTCAATCAATTGGGGCGATTTTTAGCACTAGCAATTGTCGCCCTCGGCATAGACTTGATTTGGGGATACACGGGTTTGCTTAGTTTAGGTCATGGGGTGTTTTTTGCGATCGGCGGCTACGCCTTAGCCATGCACCTAAAACTGCAAATTCCCCCAACCGCCAGCAGTCAATTGCCAGAATTTATGAACCTCTACGGCGTTACCGAACTCCCCTGGTTTTGGCAACCATTTTATTCATTTCCTTTCTCAGCATTCGCAGTAGTTCTCATCCCCGCTATCTTGGCTGCACTTTTAGGTTATTTAGTATTCCGAAATCGGATTCGAGGCGTTTACTTTTCAATTCTCACCCAAGCAGCAACCATTGTATTTTTCAACTTCTTTAACGGTCAGCAAAAACTGATTAACGGCACCAACGGACTTACCGACTTTAAAACCCTGTTCGGAGCCACAGTAAATGACCGAGATAGTCAATATATTTTCTACATTCTCACCGTACTATTTTTAGCAGCAACTTACGCCCTCTGCCGCTGGCTGACCAGCGGGCGCTTCGGCCGCCTGCTAGTAGCAATTCGCGACGACGAAGTGCGCCTGCGTTTCTCAGGTTACAATCCCACAGGCTACAAAGTTTTAGTCTTTGCAATTTCCGCCGGTTTAGCCGGGATTGCAGGCGCATTATTTACCGTACAAACCGGAATTATTTCGCCAAAAGCAATGGATATTGCTTTTTCAATTGAAATGGTAATCTGGGTCGCCGTCGGAGGTCGCGCCACATTATCGGGAGCAATATTAGGAGCGCTGCTAGTCAACTTTGGCAAGAGTTTCTTGAGCGAACAATTCCCCGAAGTGTGGCTATTTTTCCAAGGCGCGCTATTCCTAATAGTAGTCACAGTGCTGCCCGACGGCTTAGTCGGATGGCTGCAACATCAAGGTTTCGACCAAATCCGCACTTTGTTCAGAAGACCCAAGTACGCATCTACTTACCCCAGCCTGGAACAAGACCCCCAAGTGCAGCGCGAAAAAGAAGAACTTGAACATTGAGTGCAAAAATATCGTGTAAT
>JAICRN010000482.1 GCA_025937335.1 Microcoleus sp. TY_ISSM_2_bin.22 | reverse complement strand
CCCGTCTATCGGGGACGGGCGGGACGCCCATCCCACAACAAACAGGAAAAGTGGATTTTATTTAATTCTGATTCCTAAGGCGATCGAGACTCGGCCAAAAGCGAAATTTATTAATGGTTTTGGGGTTAAGTTGATATTAAATTAATAGTCCTGGACGCACGATTGTTGAGAAACCGGGTTTTTTTACGAAAAGACGGGTTGTAGACCGCACAGGGGCGAAAACAACCCGGTTTCGCACCGGCCCCGATGCGTCCAGGACTGATTAATTGCCTTTTTCAAACCGCTGACGCGCGACGGGATTTAAACAAGGTCGATCGTTGGTGGGTCGATCGCCCCTTCGCGCACAAACCCCACCAGCGCATGAATCGAAACATCAGGTTAAAACAGTTTTAAGACCCCAAAAGCCTGCGGATTTCTAGCCTGTAATCCTCATTATTCAAACCTTCACCGCTAGCGAGATCTGGATCTATAGCCTGCGAAATAGCAGCAATGCGATCGGCAGTAGCCGGGTGAGTGCTCAAAATGCTGGGAGGAGAAGGCTTGTTGAGCAACTTTTTCATAAAATCAACCATCCCAGATTGAGCGTAGCCCGCTCGCCCCATAGTTTGCAATCCCAACTGATCGGCCTCATATTCCGCTTGGCGGCTGTGGGGACGGCGCAAAGCCAGTTCCACCCCAATCTGAACCGCCTGAGATCGATCGAGCCCAGTCGCCGAAGCTACACCAGAGGCGATGGCCATTTGACGCATTTGTTTAATCGCGTGGCGAGCATTAATGTGAGCGATTTCGTGGGCGATCACACTTGCCAATTCGGCTTCATTGTCCGCCGCCGCCATCAAACCTTTATTGACATAAACAAAACCGCCCATTGTCGCAAAAGCATTAATATTGTCGTCGTCAATCACTTGAAAAGTATAGGGAATATCGGGACGAGTGCTTTCTTGAGCGAGCCGCTGACCGATGCGGTTGATATATAATGTAGTGTCCCGATCGCGGTCAATCTTAAACTCCCTGTTTGCCAACTGCTGATTAATTTGTTGGCCAATAGTCACCTCTTGGCGATCGGACATATTCGATAATTGAATAACTTGAATGCCCCGAAAAATTAGTTCAGGCAAAGAAAATGCTTGAGTCTGTTCCGGGGAAACCACCCAGATACCGGCAGCTACAATCAGCGACAGAAATAGATAAATCCCCCGGCCGCAGGTACGCCGGCAAGTCAACCAAAAACTTTTTAACATGAGTGATACGTGCGAGAAGTTAGATAAACTTTTAGGAAAACGGGAAAAGTCACTACATCGGCAGACGCAATTTGAGGCTGCTTAGTTGCTATTCTAGCTTTTTGCCAATTTTTGACCGAGAATTTCAAAGGTAGTACCCGCCACGCGATGTATCCGTGGAATCAATCGAAAATCGAAAATCGAAAATCCTCAAGAAAGAGCATTTATCCGTGGGGTCAATCGAAAATCGAAAATCGAAAATCGAAAATCGATTGACCCCGCCCCGAGTTCCCGGCGATGGCCCTGCGGTCAACCAACCGCCCTCAACTGCTTTCTGCCTTCTGTTTTAAGTGCCCAAGTGATGCGGATTTTGGGCGATCGTTGTGGTAATATCTTTTAGCTTCAGGACTTACGCATCAATTACGCATCAATTACGTATGCCTTTGCCAGCCCTAGCGGATCTTTGGCAGCATCTGTTTTTCCTCGGTGTCTGCGTAAGTCCTGAGCTTGTAAACATACTCCTGTCGCTATCAGTTAATTAAGCGATTTATGAAAATTTTGGATTCTCAAGGTCGGCTGTTCGGCAAACTCAGCATCCTAGACGTAGGTGCAGCGATGATCGTACTGCTAGTTGCAGTCGGAATCTTTTTCTTTCCCGGTACTTCTGGCGGTTCCGTCGCCCAAGTCGGCAGCAGTTTCAAACCTGTAGAGATTGATGCAATTGCGATCGGTCTTAAAGGGACAAACGTTCAAGATTTGTTCAAACCAGGCGATCAAATCAATGTGGTGATCCGCAATCAACCCTCCGGTCAGATTACTATCAAATCTGTCAAAACTCTCACCAGAACCCTAGCAGTTCCTCAGCCTAACGGCACTCTGAAAGCTCTCCCCGATCCCAGAGAAGAAGAATCCTTCAGCAAAAATATGATGTTTACCTTAGAAGGTAAAGGTCAACTTACTGAAAATGGCCCGGTTTTAGGGAATACGAAAGTCAAAATTGGCACTACCCTAGAGCTTGAAGGCAAAAAGTACATTTTCAACGCTAGCGTCATCGATGTGCGAGTAAAAGAATAGTTATTAGTCATCAGTCATCAGTCATCAGTCATTAGTCATTAGTCATTAATCATTAGTCATTAGTCATTACTAATTGGTTATGGGGAATGGGGAATTAATCTTCCTTATTCCCTCTTCCTCAATGGCTTACATCCGTTATATCAATTGCGGTGTAACCGGAATTGATATAAACGGAGGACACAGCGATGCCGTTTCCCTACCCCAATTAATTGTAGGGAAACGGCATTTCCGTGTCCTCATGGTTCGAGTCCGCACGCGCCTAAGCTGTCGCGCAGTTAAATTGTATGTTGAGGGCGGGCGGGACGCCCACCCCACAAGAATTTGATTGTTTTTTAACAGACAATTTAAAAGTAGAACAGCTTAAGACTGTGGGGTAATATTAATTCCGATGCTACCGAATTTGATATTACATTCGTTACCTCCGAAGAAAGCGAATCTGTTGCCGAAATTCCCTCTTCCTCCATCCGTTATATCCCGTACATTGCTCGTTGCCGAACTTCTTCACCCTTGTGAAAGCAATTTTAAATACTGCCGAATTAAGCCAATGGTGACAGCGGGAATTTCTAACTGCGGAGTTAAACCTACGTTTTCCAGAGGTTGAAAAACTTTGATTGCTTCGGGGTTGAGGTTTGCCAACCGCTGGCCGATATCGGGGCCGGTAAACTGCGATTTTTCTCCCCATATAATCGCTGTCGGTGTTGTTAGCTGAGTGATGTACAGCGACAAATCAAAACACAAATCTCCCCGTACAAAAGACAGCGCAGCATATTCTGCATTTGGTTCTAAAGCAGATTGGAGGTAAGCATCAACAATTTCTTGGTAAACGCGGCTCGGATCTGCAAATTGGCGCTGTTCTAGGAAGCTGCGGATGCCCCCATCTGTGGCGATTCCGGTACTGTAAAGCAATTTGTCTAAAATCGGCGTGCCCACTAGCTTGGCGAAGAAACTGCGGCCGTAATCTTGTCCGAAGTCCGACAAACCGCTGGGTATCGTCAAAATTAGGGATTTGAACAGATCCGGCCGGGCGATTGCCGCTCGAATCGCGATCGCCCCCGTCAGCGAAGAAGCAATTACCTCTGTCGGACTGTCGCAAGTTTTTTCAAGAAATTCGATCGAAGTTGTGATATAATCTTCAACCTGATAATTTCTCTGCGGATGTTCCGATCGTCCCCAACCGATTAAATCAGGTGCTAAAATTCGATACTCGGCCGCAAAAGCCGGATAAACTTTCGACCATTCGTAGGCACTCGACCCGCCCCCAAAACCGTGAAAAAATACTAAATTCGGTTTATTTTCCGAACTTGAGGCAGGCAAACCGATCCAAGGCATTTTTTCAGCAGTGTAGTAAACCATTCTGCCGAGAGAAGTAACTATCGATCGCTGACCGAAGCCGAGGGGTACAAGCATAAACTAACCTCAATCGCTGTTATATTTTAGATTCTTTTCCACTGCCCCGTCTCTGTTTAAAAAACTTGCAAAGCTGGTGGCGTTTTTGTAAAGATTGAGTAATGATTTAAATCTATTTTAGTACAAGTGAACCGTGAAACTACAGACAGGAAGTAACCTTTGCGATTTGGGCAGTTCCGCTTTGTAGTTATCCTTAGAGTTGCAAACTACCGCCGATCGGAGATAATAGCAAAATGATGGGTAAGACCCCTCAACAGAAAGGAGTCTGTTCGCCGACCCGGAAAGCAGGCCCTGGAAAAGCGGGAGCATTGGATCTCGCTTTCAGGTTGAAGGCAGTTTTGCAGCCGTGAGCCAATCATAAATAATTAATCACCATATTTGGCGGAGCAGTGGCTTTTGAGGTCGAAAGTCTTTGTTGGAGGGGGGGCGATCGGTTTTCGATTCCTAAATAGCAGGTTTGGCAATCACGGGCACGACCGCTATAAATTCCCAAACACAAGAAACAATTAATCTTAGGGAGGTCTACTAAAAATGCAACTGCTTAGGAAACGGGATCGCGAGGGTTTTATGGTTGACGCAAACAGTCTTCAATCTGACGGGTTGGCAGAATTTGATACTGCCTGTCGAAGCATGGATTTAAACGGCAAAAAGTCTTTTGTCGCCACTCCAGAACGATCGGGCGCAGGGTCAGAGATGCGATCGCGGGCTACTGTACCGGCGATCGTCCGCGTAGCTTTAGAAGACTTGAAATGCTTTGAAGTAGTAGAACACCAGTTTGCACATTGGGGGGTGACTTTTACCAATGCCGTTGCCATCCAACCTTCAAACCCAGCATTTTTCACTGGTTCTGGGGCAACAGTGTTAATGGGAGCCCCCAAAAGCGGACTGATCGAAGTAACTTTTAAGTATCCTGTTCGCTGGGTGTCAGGACTTGTCACCAGTTCGCGGCGAACAGTTTTATCTGCTTGCGACATCGACGGCAACTCAATTGTTCAGGATGAAATGCCGGCCCCCAATCTCGCCGGATCTAATTCTCCGATCGACCCTAGCGCTCCCCTGCGCGTAAAAGCTCCGAATATTCATCGAATTACTTTTTACGCTTTTG
>JAICRN010000718.1 GCA_025937335.1 Microcoleus sp. TY_ISSM_2_bin.22 | reverse complement strand
TCAAACAGCTATTAATCAATAGCTTGGAGTTAGACGAGATTGCTGACTGCTCCCATTTTAGTAGAGCTCTTCTTCTTTGTGAGTTTCTATGGTGCAGTCAGACGTGGGATAGGCGACGCAGGTGAGAACCATTCCGGCCTCGATTTGGTCGTCGTCCAAGAAAGATTGGTCGGATTGGTCAACTGTGCCTGATACGATTTTGCCGGCGCAGGTGGAGCAAGCACCAGCGCGACAAGAGTAGGGGAGGTCGAGTCCTGCTTCTTCCGCAGCATCGAGAATGTAAGTATCTTCATCAACGTCAATGGTCTGGTTAAGTCCTTCGGCTTCGCTGACGAGGGTAACTTTGTAAGTTGCCATGCACTAATCCTCTCAAAAATTCAACAAAATTTATAATTTTTCCTAATGCAACCTTCAAGGCTCTATTAGCTTTGAGGTTAGGTCTTAGGTTCGTTCCCTCTATGATAGTAGGGGAAAGAAGCAAGGTTGCAACACTCATTTACCAAAAATTTGAATGGGATTAGTTATAACTTTTTCTAATTTCATCTTGATTGCTTATACCTATGTGGGGTTCAGCGGTGGGATACTGTTGCTGCCGGACTTGCGCCAAATCACCCGGCTTTTGGGAAAAATCCTGTTTTGAGTCGCTAGATACACCCAAAAACCCGCTTTTTGGTTTGCGGTACGCCGATCGAGTTTCTGCAATACTTGCTGCAAGGCAAGTCCCAGCAGGCGGTGAAATGTATAGTTAGATCGCATCCAGACTTGGGTGTTAAAGGCTCGATCGAATAAATCGCAGCACAACCACAGCTTAAAATCGGGGCGATAGAACCCTAAACCCCGGCACCGCAAGTCTGTAACTATCTAAAATCTTAAATCTCAAATTCCATGACTAATATTGATACTCGCTTTGGTTTTTCAGTTAATTCTCCAATTCGCGTGGGGATTGTGGGTACTGGTTTTGCCGCTAAGTTGAGGGCCGAGACAATTCAAGCTGATGGGCGATCGCACTTAGTAGCGATTGCTGGCCACAACCCCCAGAAAACCGCTGCATTTTGTCAGGGATTCGGGGCCGAAGCTGCTGTTTCTTGGCGCAAGCTGGTAGAAAGAGACGATTTAGATTTGGTAATCGTCTGTACGGTGAACCGGGATCACGGGGCGATCGTCCTGGCGGCCTTAGAAAATGACAAGCACGTTGTGGTGGAATATCCTCTATCTTTAGAGGTATCTGAGGCCGAAAGGGCGATCGAACTTGCCGCCCAAAAGCAAAAATTCCTCCACATCGAACACATCGAACTTTTAGGCGGTTTGCACCTAGCAATCAAAGAATCTTTGCCCTCAATCGGTAAAGTGTTTTACGCCCGCTACCTGACTGTTAATCCTCAACATCCAGCCCCGCAGCGGTGGACTTATCAACATTCCCTCTTTGGGTTTCCCTTAGTTGGTGCAATTTCGCGACTGCACCGATTTACCGATTTGTTTGGGGAAGTGGCAAGCGTTAACTGTCAAGCTCAATTTTGGGACAGTCAGCCGGATTTCTACAAAGCTTGTTTGTGCAACGCACAGTTGCGCTTTGCCAATGGCCTTGTCGCTGAAGCTGTTTACGGAAAAGGAGAGACTTTTTGGCAGTCTGAAAACATTTTTACTATCTACGGAGAAGAAGGAACGCTGATTTTCACTCCAGAATCCGGTCAATTAATTCAGGGAGACAATCGGCAAACCATCAAAGTAGGAACGCGGCGCGGTTTGTTTGCTAAAGACACCGATATGGTGTTGGAATATTTGTTAAACGGTACGCCTTTGTACGTGAATAATGCCAGTAGTTTGTACGCTTTGAAGGTGGGAGATGCTGCGAGGCGATCGAGCGAAACTAGGCAAACTGTAGTCCTTAGCAATTCATAAATTTAATTTATCTACAGACACGGGTGCGGAGTCCGCACCTTACTAATTTTAAGTTAATTGTGTAATGCTGAGATATCGAGGCTGACTTTTTACGCGATCGATCCAAGTTTGAATTGCTGGAAATCTGGTTAAATCAAATCCGCCTTCGCCCGCAACATGAGTGTAAGCAAATAAACCGATGTCAGCAATCGTATAAAAATCACCAACAAAAAAGTCATGTTTTTCTAAATGCTGTTCCATCACCCCCAAAGCAGCATAACCGGGTGCTTGTTTTTGTTGCAGTGCTTCTCGATATTCTTCAGCTTTTCCTGTCATGTACCAAAACCGAGAAGTCGCAATAAAAGGTTCGTGGCTGTATTGTTCAAAAAACAACCACTGCATGACTTGAGCTCGTTCAAATTTATCAGTCGGGAAAAACTTAGTACCTTCGCTCAGATAAAATATAATCGCATTGGATTCAAAGAGAAATTTATCCGGTTCTATTTCTAAAACAGGAATACGCCCATTAGGGTTTTTGACTAAAAATTCAGGAGTTCGACTTTCTCCTGTGAGAATATCAATTTCGATCCTAGCAAACGAAATATTCAGTTGATTTAAAAGCAAGCGGACTTTGTAGCAATTCCCAGAGAGCGAATATTCGTATAGTTTCAACATAAGCACTTGTTTAGATCGCAGAGAACACAAAACACGCAGAGTTAACAAACCAAGAGAAGTTCACAAGTTATTATTGTAGCATTTGCGAGTAAGAGCAGCTTTGCTGCTTTCATAACTAATATGGGTAAGGTGCGCCACAGAACACCTAAACTCATCGATATTGGAGATTCCCTGAAATTATACTGGAAAATTTCTCTCTAAAATGCGGAAACTATCGGCTTAGGATCGTCAATTAAATAAT
>JAICRN010000570.1 GCA_025937335.1 Microcoleus sp. TY_ISSM_2_bin.22 | reverse complement strand
CTCCTCCACCACTTTTCCCCTCTTCCAAAACTTCCTTAATAATTGATAAACCACACAGCATAATCATCTAATAACTGATTGTTTGGGGAACTGGCATCCACTGATTCTAAATCTGATAAAGGCAAAGTAAATTTTCTGCAATCGCCGACGCGCTCGACGTTCACAAAAATGTCGTCTTCCTGAAAAACTAAATCTTCCAACCGAGTAATTTTAAAGGTATCGGTATAAGAAGGTTGAGTTTTTTTGAGCCTTGCATATTCTTTTTTGCTTTTTTCACCGATGACATATTCTTCTTCCCATTCAAAATCTTCTATGCCGGTAACATAGCAGGGAAAGTCAAGATTTTGCTTGAGGTAGTCGAGATATTTGATTAAATTTTTCCTGCTGACATCAATATCTTGAACGCGAAAAATTTGGCTAATTCTAGTTTCAAATTGCTCAGCATTAAATTCAGGTTTTGGCGGGAGATGGCGCAATGCTTCGGGCTCGTAGGTTGCGCTCAATTCGGATAATTCCTCTAGCAGGCGCTGAAAGTCGTTTACCGATTTCGGTCTTCTGCCTGCTACAATGGTTTCATCAAGCTGAACTGGAGGAAGTTCGGATTGCTCAGGAAGGGATTTGCTTTGATCGGGGCGATCGTCCAATTTAGATTTGTTAACTTTAGATTTGTTAACTTTAGGCTGGTTAAGTTTAGGCTTGTTAAATTTAGGCATCGCTCGGTCTCGCTGGCTCGGTTTATCAATAAAGTATATCTTGGCAGAAGTACATTCGTGTCTGATAGGAGGAAGCTATTATGCAACTACTGAAATCGCCTGATGAATCGCCAGTCTATCAAGGACAATTCGGCGAGTTTACGATTACTCAAAACGATCGCGCGGGAGTGTTGATTTACCGGGCTGGATTGGGGGTGGCGGCGCTGTGTTTTGCGATCGGCACTACTCTGGTGCTGCAACAGGGCGACAACCCGATTGCAATCCAAGCTTTAACACCTATTTTTGCTTGTTTCTGGATAGCTTTAGGCGTCAGCTTGGCAACGATTCATATTTACATGATTGCGCTACACCGAACACTACAGGCGTTTTGGGCGATCGGCGGCGCCGCAGCACTGTTTGTCGCCCTACAAAGCAGCCAACCTCTAGCTTTAGCAGTGTACGAACATCCTGCCACGTTGTGGGGAATTGGCTTTACTTTTGCCGCCTTAAATGGCATTTTTTTTAAGGAAGCTTTCTGCTTCAACCGCCTGGAAACCAAGTTTTTGACTCCTGGAGTTCCGCTCTTAATTTTAGGACATATTTTTGGTTTTTTGTCCCCCGAAAATGAACAACTTTTGCTGGCAGTTTGGGCGGCTTTGTTTATCATTTTTGCGGTGCGAAAGTTTTTTCAACCGATGCCGCAAGATATCGGGGATAAGAGCGTTTTTGAGTACCTAAAACACCAATAAGCTATTGCACATTTAAATTGCATATTTAGGGCGTTGTTCAAAGCTACCCTACAATAAGCTGTCGCGCATTTAAATTGTATATTCAGGGCGGGCGGGACGCCCACCCCACAAGACTTTAATTTTTTTTGACCTACAATTTAAATGCAGAACAGCTTAAGAGGTTAATTATTTCTCTTTATGCAATTTAAAATGTGCACCCAAAACTTCTGGTAAGGTACGCAATGCGACCCAAAAGTTAAGTTTATTGGCGTAATTTATACAAGAATCTGAGTGATATGAATTTTGCCAGACTGCGAAAAATCAAAATCAAAGTTAGTCTAATCCGCCGCCGAGAAATGTGGGCAATTACCAGAGAAGGTTGGGTAATTGCTATCATGGGGTTAATCATTGCAATGCTCTTAATTATCACAAATATTCATCCATTCTTGGCAGTAAATGCGCCGATCGAAGCAGATATCTTGGTTGTCGAAGGCTGGTTGCCGGATTATGCGATAAAAAATGCGATCGCTGAATTCAAAAAAGGCGCATACGGTCAATTAATTACCACAGGAGTTCCTTTAAGTAAAGGCTACTATCTCGCTGAATATAAAAATTATGCTGCACTAGCTGCTGCGACTTGTATTGCGCTAGGATTTGATAAAAACAAAGTAGTAGCAGTACCAGCAGCGAGTGTTGTCAAACACCGCACTGCTGCTTCTGCGATCGCACTTCGGGATTGGCTGGCTGCTTCTGCGCTAAAAGTTGACTCAATTAATCTTTATTCTTTTGGCCCTCACGCCCGCAGAAGTTGGATTATTTTCAAAGAAGTGCTGAATCCTGACATTAAAGTCGGGATTATAGCTGCGGAACCGCAAGATTACAACCCACAAGAATGGTGGAAATCTAGCGATGGTTTTCGGACGGTAATCGGAGAAATTATTGCTTATATTTACGCCCGTTTCGTTGATTGGAAAGCTTAGCCAGTAATTGTCAACCTCCGTCTTAATTCCCTTCGCGTTTTTAGCGCCTTCGCGGTTCGTAAAAAATATTTATATAACACTTTTAAATCTGTGGAAATACAGGACACAGCAGTGCCGTTTACTACCCAATAAATACAGGATACGGCAGTGCCGTTTCCCTACTATATTCAACCAAAAATGATAAAATTATTCTCTGATAAGTTGAGGGCAACTCGTTGTTAGAAGAACGCGCTTACTGGTTAGCATGGTCGCAAATTAACGGTATCGGGCCGATTTTGCTGCAAAGATTGCAACAACATTTCTATACTTTAGCGGAGGCTTGGGCGGCAAAAGCCGGAGATTTAGCGCAAGTTGAGGGGTTTGGCAAGCAGACAGTTGAAACAACATTGCAAGAACGAACTAAACTCAATCCAGAAGAATTTATCGAAAAACATCTTATAAAAAATCCCTGTTTTTGGACGCCCGCAGATCCAGATTATCCCCGCTTATTATTAGAGATTCCTAGTCCGCCACCAGTGTTGTATTATCGGGGTTTAGTCGATCGCAAAGAGAATCAAGGAATTACGCCGACGGTGGCAATGGTTGGTACTCGCAGCCCTTCGGAATACGGCAGAAGGTGGACTCGCAAAATTAGTACGGCTTTAGCTAGAAGCGGTTTTACTGTGGTTTCGGGATTGGCCGCGGGCATTGATACAGAGGCTCATACAGGCTGTTTGGAGGCGGGAGGAAGGACTTTCGCCGTAGTGGGGACGGGAGTAGATATTGTATATCCCAAACAAAATGAGAGGTTGTGCGATCGCATTTTGCAGCAGGGATTGGTAATTAGCGAATATCCGGCGGGGACTCAACCGAATAAAACTAATTTTCCCCGCCGAAATCGCATAATTGCTGGATTGAGCCGCGCTACAATCGTGATAGAAGCTCCGCATAAATCTGGCGCGTTAATTACTGCTTATCAAGCGAATGATTTTTGCCGAGATGTGTATGTTTTGACGGGTAGATTGGATGACGAGCGTTCTTTTGGGTGTTTGGAATTGCTGAGTAAAGGTGCTCATCCGATTCTGCCAAATAGCGATCGACTCTTAAGCGAAGACAGGTTGTTGGAAATGCTCGGAGCTATACCAAAATTGGATAATGCGGAGCAGTTGTCGCTATTTCCTCCAAATCCGACGGTTGAGAAGCAAGGGCCGCCGTTGGAGCCGGAATTGGCTAAGGTGTTAAGTGCGATCGCATCTGGACCGAGTTCTTTTGATGTAATTGTAGAAGCATCTGGATTAGAAGCAGGAACAGTTTCTAGTATACTTTTGCAGTTGGAATTGTTGGGATTAGTTTCGCAGTTACCGGGAATGCGATATCAGCGATGCTGATGTGAAAGGTTAGGTTAAATTGGATTTTATTCCCTTGATTATTCGGCGGTTGAAACCGCGTCTACACAGACAAAATCCGCCTGCGCGGATTGAAGAGAGGGAGTATTTAACCCAGCAACGGAGGACACGGCATTGCCGTGTCCCTACCGCAAAATAATTAATCTTCCTCGCTAGAGCGTCGGTACAGTATTAGAAGTTGACAAAAAAAGAGATATATGAATTTACCCGGTCAAGGAATTTAACTCTATGCCCGGTTGAATTGGCGCAACCT
>JAICRN010000327.1 GCA_025937335.1 Microcoleus sp. TY_ISSM_2_bin.22 | reverse complement strand
GGGGAAAAAGCCGAAAATATCGAAATGGCGATCGCCTGCTTTCAAAATGCTTTGCTCTTTTGCAACCGTCAAAAATCTCCCGAACGCTGGGCAATGCTGTGCGCCTACCTCGGCCGCGCTTTCAGCGAACACGTGAAAGGGGAAAAAAACCGCAACCTCAAAAGCGCGATCGCCTGCTATCAAAATGCCGGCCAAGTCTACACCAGACAGGGATCTCCCAAGCGCTGGGCAATGCTGCAAATTTATCTCGGTAGGGCTTTTTCCGAACTGACGAAGACGGACAACCCGTCCCACCTCGAAAGTGCGATCGGCTGCTATCACTGTGCCGCCGAAGTCTACACTCGCGAAACCTATCCTCACCGCTGGGCTGAAATTTTATTTTATTTGGGTCAAGCTTACCGAGTTCGAGGTGACTTGCTTCGCGCCTACGGCGTTTTTACTGCTGCTGTCGATACTGTTGAATTCTTGCGATCCGAACCAGAAGCTGATGTGAGCGATTTGGGCGCTCGGGCTACTACCGCAAAACTAAAATTAGCCCGCACCTGGACTGGACTCTATAAATGCCTGGTGCAAGTTTGCCTGGAACTCGGCCGCGCCCAACCTGAATATTGCGCTAAGGCCCTGGAATACACCGAACGGCACAAAAATCGGAATTTGGTAGAACTACTGGTTAAATGCGACTTGACTCCGAAAGCCGAAATTCCGGCAGGAGTGCTAAGCGAGTTGGAGTCGCTGCAACTTGAAATAGCCAGGGAACAGCGACATCAAGAACAGCGAGAGCTCGAGCCTAGCACTACCTTGATTTCTGAAGGCGACAGCCAAGGTTTAAACAGCGGTTCTCTGCTGCCGAACTCCGACTTCATACACTTAAATCAATTGTGGCGGCAGTTTGATGGGTTGATTGCTCGGGAGGTGCAGGCAAACGACCCTTTCTTCAGCCTAGCTCGCAAAGTTGAACCGATCGCTTTCGAGCAAATTCGCCAATTGTTGCCTGATGCCAATTGCGCTGCTGTCGTGTGGGCGAGTTTGGGGGATGTGCTGGTTGCTTTTGTGGTGGTCAAGACTGCACAATATCCGGCCGTTCACCTGTGTTCGCCGGCAAATGCTTTGGCTGCCGAAAGTTGGGCTCAGGAGTACCTCAGCGCTTATTCCGAACAAAAAGGTCGCTGGATCAATCATCTCCCGGCTCGTCTCAAACGCTTGGCCGCGCTGCTGGAAATCGATCGAGTGGTGGCGCTGATTCCGGAGAATTGCGATCGGCTGATTTTTGTGCCGCACCGATTTTTGCACGCTTTGCCACTCCACGCTTTGCCTCTGGGGGTGAGAGACGGGTTTGAGGACGGCGGGGGAATTTTTAGATATCACTGGGGCGATCGCAGCGGTTTCGATCGGGATGCCCACAGCGCTTCGGATTTTTCTCAAGCTTCGGCTTTTGGCGAGGTTGCAGCGCCTGCTGCTTATTTGATCGATCGATTTGCTGGAGGAATTCGGTATGCTCCTAGCTGTCAGCTATTGCTGTTGAAACAAAGCGCGCACCAAGCAGCTATTGGTCGATACAGACCGGGTTTGGATCACCTTTTAGCAGTTCCAACTTTCACCAGAGATTCGCTCTACAGCAATATTGAAATCGCCAATATTTCCCAGTATTTTTCCAGTGCAGAACTTGTGCGCGACAAGCCTGGAATTCAAGAGGCTTTTTCCCCAGCCATGTCTGCTAATAATGGGGAGTTACCCCAGCCAATAGGTGATTGGCAGCAGAAAAAATGCGCTCATTTTGCTTGTTTGAGTTTGCTTAATTTGGCTTTGCCTCTGAAATCCGCAGTGTTTTTGAGAAATGATTCTCTGAGTTTAGAGGAAATTTTTAATCTCGATTTTCGGCAATATTTTTTAGTTACTTTATCGGCTTGTGAAATTGCGGCCGGCGGAGTCCGCGGTGCTGAAGATTTTGTCGGTTTGTCGGCGGGTTTGTTGTATGCTGGCACGTCTAGTGTTGTCAGCAGTCTTTGGAAGGTGAACGATGTTTCGACGGTGCTGCTGACGAGCAAGTTTTATGAAAATCTCGGACGGTTTTCTCGGTTGCAGGTGGGAGATGTGGCGATCGCGCTGGCGGACGCTCAAAGGTGGCTGCGGGATTTGACTAATGAGGAATTGGAGGTGTTGTTGGCGGATTTTCAACCTCAAATTTCGCAAATGTTCGATCGGCTTTCTCAAAGTTCTCGCCTGATTGCGGAGGCTTCTTTGCAGCAAATCCGCAACCGCAAACCCTATCCTTTTGCTAATCCTTATTATTGGGCGGCTTTTACTGCGGCTGGGGTTTAGTTAATTGTTATTTAGTCATTAGTCATATCAAATATGTTAGCATCGGAATTATTCCTATCTCTCTTCTCGACAAGGGCGTGAATCAGCGCCAATCCCTTGTCCGGGGCGGTTAATACATTCTCTTTTTTAAACCGCAGATGAGGGCAGATCGACACAGATTAACGCAGATGAATTATCTCAAGTCCGGTTGCACCATCTGCAGTTGACTGTTGACTGGATTTTACCGTGGAAGATGTTACCGGAATTAATATCATTAGTTATTAGTCATTTAAAAACCCGACACTAACAACTTATTTAAAGTTGTCAGTGTCGGGTAATAATTCAACAAATTACAGCAAAAATTTAGGATTTTTTGCCTAAAATTTGTTCTTTCAAGGCTTGAATTTCTTGAGCTAATTGTTGCCGGTTGGACGATCGCAGCAAATAGCGGTAAACAAACCACACGGCGTATCCGATACCAATTAGCTCAAATGTGGGTGCTAGCAGGGGGATGTCGTTGAGTTCGTCTACTATGCCCAAAAGCACTTTCAAAGAGATAATCGAGGCTAAAATTACACCGACAACTGTCAGGGGACTTTTGTACTGTTCGTAAAAGCTGCCGATGTAAGCGGGAAACTCGGACAAAATTGCGATAATTTGTTCTTTGATCTGCTGGGCCTGACTTGGCGGTTCTTCGGTAATTATGACTTTTGTTGTACCGATCGAACTGTCTGCTTCATTTTCGGCAGGAATTTCGGTGATGATAACGGTTGTTTCTGGTTCGTTTGATGAAGTCATTTCTCCACTCGCAATAGTTTTTTGCTGGTTGGCGGCAGGTATTTCAACTGCTGCTGCGGCTGTTTCAACTGCCGAAATATCGACTGCTGAAACCTCGGTGCCGACTGTTTCCACAGGCGATATTTCGACTGCTGCGACCTCCGTTCCGACTATTTCGGCCGCCGGTATTTCGACTGCTGTTACGGACGCGGAGATTGATTCTGGAGTCGGTATTTCGACTGCTGAAACCGACGCTGCGACTGTTTCGGGAGCCGGTATTTCTACTGCTGTCACCTCGGCCGCTGCTTTTTCAACAATCGGTGTTTCGACTGCTGGCTGTTCTGTAGCAGGAGTTTCGGCGACTGTTTCTGCCTTTAGTTGTTCTGGGGTAGGAGTTTCGGCCGCGACACCAACAGCCGGCAAATTCAAGCTACTAATGGCATCAAGCAAACGGGTTTTAGCCGTTCCTCGCTGGTGAAGGATTACCCAAGATTCTATCAGGTCGGGGCCGTGCATTGCACCTGTCAGAGCGGCTCTGAGCGATCGCATAATTAGCCCTTTGTTAAGATTTTTCTCTTTACTGAGCTTTTTAGTGATTTTCTGAGCTTCCGCTGATGTCAGGGATGAATGACTTTCCATCGCTTCTACAACTGCTTGTAAAGCCCGTGCAGCCCCTGTTTGCTGCAACTGTGCGAGTGCTTCTTCTTCGTATTCCACCGTGGTGGAGAAGAATACCTTACACATATCCACAGCATCAGTTAAGCGAACGAGACTCGGGCCGATTAAAGCAGCTATTTGTTCGAGCCAGGGGCGGTCTGCCTCCAAGTCAAACTCATAACCGCCTTTCTGCCACCAATAAGGTATCAGCAAATCTGTCAATTGCGGCACTGGCATTTTGTGCAGATATTGACTGTTAAGCCAATTGAGTTTATCCCAATCAAATTTGGCACCGGCTTTGTTGACTCGATCGAATGTAAATACTGCTGCTGCTTCCGACAGTGTAAATATTTCTTGCGTTGAGTCCGGGGGAGTCCAGCCCAGCAAAGTCATGTAATTAACTAGAGCTTCGGGGACGTAACCCATATCTTTGAAGTCAGAAATCGAGGTTACGCCGTCGCGTTTAGAAAGCTTTTGTCCTTGCGAGTTTAAAATCAGCGGCGTGTGGGCAAATTCTGGGATTGTCGCGCCCAAAGCTTCGTATAGCAATATTTGTTTCGGAGTATTGCCGATGTGATCTTCGCCGCGGATGACGTGGGTGATGCCCATGTCGATGTCATCTGCAACTACGGCGAGGTTGTAGAGGGGTTGGCCGATGACGCCGCCGCTGGATGCACGGGCAATTACCATATCGCCGCCGAGGTCGCTACCTTTCCAAGTTACGGTGCCGCGTACCGTGTCGTTCCAAGAGATGGTGCGATCGTCCTCGATGATAAAGCGAATCACGGCTTGCCGCCCTTCGGCTTCAAAAGCTTGTCGCTGTTCGGGAGTCAGGTTGCGGTGGCGGTTATCGTAGCGGGGGGCCTGTTTGTTGGCTTTTTGTTCTTCCCGCATCTGGTCTAGTTCTTCCGGCGTGGTGTAGCAGCGGTAAGCGAGTCCTTTGTCTAGCAGGGTTTGGACTGTTTGGCGGTAGGTTTCCAGACGCTGCGACTGAAAACTCGGGCCTTCGTCCCACTCCATACCCAGCCAGGTGAGTCCTTCGAGGATGTTATCGGTGTATTCGCTTTTAGAACGTTCTACGTCTGTGTCTTCTACCCGCAGGATGAATTTGCCGCCCTGGTTGCGGGCAAACAGCCAGTTGAATACGGCGGTTCTGGCGGTACCGATGTGTAGGTTTCCGGTGGGACTGGGGGCTAGACGGACTCTGACATTCATGTAGATTTTTGCTTTTAGATTGGGCGATTTGCTGGTTGGGGGAATAGCTGATGTTTAAGACTTCAAATTTTATTATATTTTGTTGCAGACTTAAAATTTGTGCTTGGCAGGTGCTTTGCCTTGAATTGTTTGATAATAGACGATCGGGCGATCGGGCTACAGTCTCCGGCAAGGCAGCAGAGGGCATCTTGATGATATTAGCATTGCGGGCGGCCCAGACTGGATTCACCTTTGGGACTATTTTCAAAGCACAAATAACTGTCGCAGTGCTACCCAATAATGCTTGTAAAATGTTTGTGTGCGATCGACGACATTAAAATATATTTCCCTATGTCTGCTGCTAAAACCGAGTTTTCCGAATCTGTTGCGACCTCACCCGAGTCTGCTGCGCCTGCTTGGCAGATTGAGTTGCTGTACGACGGTGAATGTCCTCTGTGCGTGCGGGAGGTTAATTTCTTAAAAAAACGCGACGCGGGGCGAGGTTTAGTGTCGTTTGTGGATATCGCGGATGATAGCTACAACCCGGAGGCCCACGGCGGAATCGACTACGAAACGGCGATGGGTCGGATTCACGCCATATTACCCGACGGTACGGCAATTAAAAATGTAGAGGTTTTTCGCCGAACCTACGAGATTTTAGGTATGGGCTGGGTTTATGCTGTGACTAAGTTACCAGCGATCGGGGCGATCGCCAATTGGCTGTACGGAATTTGGGCCGACTGGCGGCTGAAGCTGACGGGAAGGCCGGATTTAGCAACTATTATGAGCGATCGAACTCAGCGGATCGAGTGCGAAAGTCAGGGCCGCTGCCAACCCAACTCAAAATGAGTCATATTTAATAAGTGCGATCGGTCTATCAGAAGATGTCAGCAGAAACAGACTGCAACTAACATTAAAGATGGACTACTATTAAAGGTCAAAAAAAATGCAAGATGCAGGCTATACAGTCTTCATGGGCTTCGGTGGTCTCTGGATACTTATGGGAATTGCGGCTGTGATTTTCCTGTTAAAATCGGACGGTCAAAAACTTAGGTTTGGCAAATGGGGACTGCTAGTTGCGATTCCGATTCTCGTGCCCATCGTCCTGGTTTTGACATATCAGATCGCCCGACCGTTTATTATTCCACACCTTTGATCGCTGCTGGGAGTCGAGCTTTAAATTTAATTATAGGCAAAGAGTTTGCGGAACTTGTGAGGAGAGTTCTAGGAAAGGACAAGGAATATTAGGAGTCGTTGATGGGGGTGGAGTGGGTGCCCCAACTTCTCGCTGGACTAGGCGGAAACTAGAGACCACCCAAAAACTTGCTAACAAGCACTTTCCATTCAGGCAGATCGCGTATGTCAGTCAATGCTAAATCCATCAACACATCTTTAGCTTGTTCATGGTACCTTCTAAATTTTGAACGTAGGAGCTCTTCCTGCTCAAGCTTAGCATCACTAGAAAGGATAGAATTAACGGTTGCCAATAGTGCAAGAGTGATAACAACTGCGACCCCAGCCGCCGCCACATCAAAAACACCTGTAGGTGGAAGAAATGATTTAACAAACAAAAAGAGGCTGGAACCCGCAGTTTCAGCTAAAAATGTTGGCAGGGTAGCGAGCGCAGCTTTATAAGACAAAACTTGGCCAGTGTATAAGTAATACAAAGACCCTATGGCAACTGCCTGTGTTGCGGTAATAAATGCTGCGCTGCCCGGAATAAATGCTTGACCTGCCACTGCT
>JAICRN010000158.1 GCA_025937335.1 Microcoleus sp. TY_ISSM_2_bin.22 | reverse complement strand
ATTGTTGTGGAAAAACATGGAGGTACGTTACTCGTGAATTCTTCCGTGGGGCAGGGTTCGGAGTTTGTAATTTCTATTCCGGGGTGATCCGTTCGTGCTAGGCTTTAGCGCAATTAGCGCCGTTTAGTAACAAGAAACATACGGATATTCCTGGTTTCTAGATACCCATGCGTTTAGGAATGAAATTGTGAGTTGTAAGCTGTGAAATGTAATTTGTCCTGTTGGCGTTCAATATTGTCAGTCTCGATTTTACCCGTACTGGCGATCGCCCCGTCTTTGCTGTGGAATCAACCCGGAAGAGCACAAGAGGGCGAGAGGGCTGGGTTGATTCATGCTTTGAGAACCAGCCAGGGAATGAATTCCCTGGCTGATAGCGAAAGTCAGTTAAAACTCACATCTTGCACCATTGTCAATAAGCTTTTTATGAACAGGCAAGATGCCTGTTCCACAAAAGATGAATTTTCTCGCTTCACAGGCATCTTGCCTGTTCTTGAGAATGGTGCAGCATCTCAGTTAAAACCGACTGAAATATTGACAGATAGTTCTGTTGAGAGGACTTCAGCTATGAGACAAGGGTTTCAACCCCTGTCGGACTATAGGTTTTTGACTCAATCCCTACCGCCAGCTTCCAGAATCAAACAAGGCCGCGAAGTTTCTCTAAACGGCCGCATCCTGCCCCTAGCTTGGACTCAGCAGCCGGCAAACAGCACTTCTGCGAATTTCCGAACTTGGATTGCTGACGTTGGATTGATGCAAAGTGCGGGAGTGGATTTGCTCAACAGCGCCGACAGTGCCAAACAACCGGTGCAGTGGTTTTCGGTATCTTTAACCGGCACTCAAAGCTTAGCAGCGCGGGCAACCGGGCCCTATCGCTATTTAGATGTTACCGATTTTGCTAGACTTGCCGGCTGGCAGATATCTGCTGATGGAAATATTCTAAAAATTACCTCTCAAACTGCAAGTGTTACCGGAATTCGGCAAGCTGAAAAAGAATGGGGCGATCGCATTGTTGTAGATATCGATCGCCCCGCCCCTTGGCAAGTTAACTTTGTCGGTACACCGAGCCCGTCTCCGACACCCACACCGCCAGATACCCCGGACGACCCCACAAAGCCAGCTATCCCGCAAACTATAACCCCCGCAGCGCCAAACCTCGAAACACCAGACGACCCGACCAAACCCGCTCTCCCGCTGCCAATAACGCCCGCCAAACCGATCGCCGGTCAAGAATGGTCGATCGCGATCGATGCCAAAGTCGATCGCAATGCGGTCGATCGCACTTTTGCAACTAGCCAACAATTGCTATCACTAAAAGTCGAACCTGCTGGCGATCAAACCAAAGTCAAAGTGACAATTCCTTTAGGTTGGCGGCCGCAAGTTTTTAGCTTGGGAAATCCCAATCAATTAGTTATCGACATTCGCCCCGATTCGTTAATAGAAAAAAACATTCTTTGGGCACAGGGAGTCAGATGGCGGCAGCAGTATCAAAATTTAGGAACTGCGCGTTTTCCCGTAGTTTGGTTAGAAGTTAATCCGCGTCAAACAGGTGTAAAAATTCGACCGCTTCTCAGCAATCCGCCGACAGATAAAGGCACTGCACCTTTATTGCAAACAGCCGAAGTTTCGGGAACTGCTGCGGCAATTAATGCAGGGTTTTTCAATCGAATTAATCGGTTAGCTTTAGGAGCAATTCGGCGCGAGAATAAATGGCTTTCCGGGCCGATTTTGAACCGGGGGGCGATCGCCTGGAACGATCTGGGCGAATTTGTCATCAATCGTTTGACTTTGCAAGAAACTTTGATAACTCCTGCAAATCAGCGTTTGCCTGTTTCTCATCTAAATAGTGCCTACGTACAATCGGGAATCGGTCGCTACAATCCCGATTGGGGAGCGACTTACACTCCGTTGTCTGAAAATGAGATAGTTGTCACAGTTGCAGGCGATTCCCTACCGGATAGCTTCGCTTCACGAGTTGTCAGCCAATCCCCCGGAGGTGCGGCGGGAACAACAACTTTTCCCATTCCTGCTAACGGTTATATTTTAGCTTTGCGTACCGATTTTTCCCCTGTACCTGAACTTTCGAGCGGCACTTTATTGCGTTTGGAAACTAACACAATTCCTGCGGATTTCAACCGTTTTCCTTACATTTTAGGCGGCGGGCCGGTGTTAGTTCAAAACAGTCAAGTTGTGCTGGATGCGAAGGCGGAAGGGTTTAGCGATGCCTATGTTCGACAGACAGCAATTAGAAGTGCGATCGGGCGAACTGCTGCGGGGAATTTGCTGATTGTAGCCGTGCACAATCGCGCGGGCGGGGCGGGGCCAACTTTCGCAGAACTGGCGCAGATATTGCAGCAAATGGGTGCTGTGGAGGCTTTAAATTTGGATGGGGGAAGTTCGACGAGTTTGTATTTGGGAGGTAGTTTGCTCGATCGACCTCCGTCTACTGCTGCGAGAGTTCATAATGCGATCGGTATTTTCATTCAACCATAAACCGTCACCTTAAATTGTCGGCAAATTGTCGGTAAATTCTCAGCGTTTAGAAACCGCTACTGCACAAGCAAAGTTCACCTACGAGCACTGGGAACTGGAGTTTAGAGGCACCTTACAGTTACACTTTTTTAATGACGTTACCGGACAAAATCGGGTGTCGGAGCACGCGGCGGTAAAATTATGCTAGATGGCGATTTTTGAGGGTTGTGAGCCTGTGGGCCTCAAATTTAAGGCTGATTAGCCGATCGACTCACCAGATATGGGAAAATCGATCAGCGTCTGCCGGTAAACCTCCGGCAATCCGGTGTCAAAACACCGCCCTTGCACAACATAACCAGCCATTCCCTCGAAATGCCGCAATTTATCCAAACAGGAGGTTAACTGGAATTCGCCTCTTTCTCGAAAATTATCATTAATATGTTCGGCCAAATAATCAAAAATTTTAGGCTCAAGGACATACATCCCAAACATTGATAAAAATGAATCATCCGCCATTCCTTCTACGCTTAAATGCTGCCGCGCATACTCGATATCCGGCTTTTCGTAAAGTTGCGTCACAGACAAAATAGAATCTTGTTCCTGCCAAACTCCCGCCGCGCACCCGTAGTGATGAATTACCTCAGCTTGTGTTACTCTCAAACCAATTACGCTTTGCTGCACTTGCGAGTAAATATCCAATAGCTGGCGCGCGCAAGAACTTTCAGTTTGCGAGGAGTAAATGTGGTCGCCCAAAAGTAGGAGAAATGGCTCGCTGTTCGCCCATTCTTTAGCACAAAATACCGCGTGGCCGAATCCTTCCTGAATATCTTGAGTCAGAATTGTCACTTTCTGGCCCAAATTTTGTAAGTATTGGCTGTATTGCTGATTTTGCAGAGACAATTTTTGGAAAAGTTCGGGAGACGGGGGAGTTTTAAAGAAATCTTCAAAAAAAGTGCGATCGCCCTTTTGCACCACTATACCAACTTCTTCGATTCCCGCGCTCAAAGCTTCTTCCACAATTGCCAAAATTATCGGTTTAGCGCGGCCGTCGCGATCGATAATTGGAAAGAATTCTTTCTTGACTGCCTTAGTAGCCGGAAACATCCGAGTGCCGAAACCAGCGGCCGGAATCACGGCTTTGCGGACTCTGTACTGAGAACGGATTGTCAGTTTCAGACATTCCATTTGGGGGAAATCGCTGTTTATAATATCGATAACTTGCTGCTGGCTGTCCTCATCTTTCACGATAAACTGCGCCGTGCCGTCTCCTTGAGAACCTACTCCCTTCCCGCCCAAAATATAAGGCTGAATCGGTTGATAGTTTAGGATTTCGTGCAAAACTGGAGCAGTTAATTGTCCCGGACAAGCGGGGATTAAATACCTGTCAAATTCCCTCTGGGCAACTTTCATCAACTCGCCGATTTTAACTGCATCTCCCTGCTGTAAAGCGGAGGCCGCAGTTTGGGTAATTTGAGAACTAATTGCACCGAGATATTTCTGCACGTTTTCTTGAACTTCATTCGCCGCAAACGGGTAAGCCTGATTGAGGCTTGCCAGAATTTCTTGAGTATTTTTGCTAGCGCCCAAATCAACGATTACAAAAAACAAATCTTTGGCAACTTTTAGCTCAACAACATCCATTTCCGTGCCGTCGAAAATCATCATTATCGGACGATTTCCATAGGCACAACCCTGATCCATGCGGCCGCAGCGCGAAGGTGTTGCAGTCTCGCCTAGATAAGCCATTTCCATTTCGGCGCGGACGTTCATTTTTAAATCGTATAAGCGATTGAAAGCGCGGGCTACTAACACGCAAATTGCAGCACTTGATGACAAGCCTTTCTGAATTGGCAAATCTGTTAAATAATTGTCAATTTCTAGTCCTCTCACGTCGCAGTGCGAGAGAAATTGATAAGCAACACCGGCTGCATAACTGAAAAAAGTTCCTGTTTCTGCCTCAGCAAGCAGAGCATTTTTTTCCATCGGGAGTGCAACTTCAATTTTTGTGCCGTCATTTAAAGCAGCCCGCAAAATCAAGTGTGTGGGATGTTGGTTAACTTCGGCATAAATTCCTTGATTTGTACTGGCAATCAGAGTGCAGCCTTTTTTGATAGCGGGATTGGGCGGGCGATAACCTGCGGCCCAATCGCTGTGTTCGCCAAACAAACAAAGGCGGCCTGGAACAAAAAGTTTCATTGCATCTATCTAAGGGTATCTATATTGCGATTACTTTAACCTGAAATGCAGATATTTTAATAAAATTCGATCGTCCTCTGGGTTGATGTAAGTGGCTGACCCAATTTGTTTTAATAAATGTAAAGTTAGAGTTGAGGGAACACTTTCAATGCGTAAATTAAACATAGGTCTATCTGACGAGCAACGTGCAGGCGTTATCGAACTATTGAATCACGACCTGTCAGATGCTTATCTGCTCTTAATCAAAACCAAAAAGTATCACTGGGATGTAGTTGGCCCGCAGTTTCGCTCGCTCCACCAGTTGTGGGAAGAACACTACCAAGCATTAACTGAGAATATTGACGCTTTAGCAGAACGGGTGCGGGCTTTGGGCGGCTACCCAATTGGTACTGCTGAGGGGTTTTTGAAGTATGCTTCGATTAAAGAACATATCGGCGATTTGCCTTTAGCGACTGAGATGGTGTCGCGTTTAGTTGACGATCACGAGTTGGTGATCCGCAATCTCCGCAAACACGTCGAACAGTGCGGTGAAGAGTTTAAGGATGATGGAACCGCAGACTTTTTGACTGGTTTAATGGAACAGCACGAACAAATGGCTTGGATGCTGCGATCGTTTATTGAAGGGGAATCTATTTCGCCCGACGGTAAGCAGCCGCAAGCTCAAACTGCTACAGCTTCTCACGCTTAGAGAGATATAAGTAGAAGGAAGAAGCAAAAATTTATTTCCGTTGATTTAACTCTCTTCCATAGCTTGCCTCAAAAACCAGGTTTCTTTAAGAAATCTGGTTTTTGATCGTGGGTTTATTAGCGTTATCGGTTGGCAAAATTATTGAATCGCATTCTTTCATACACCTGGGATGGGAGCATTTTATGAATCCTGGTTCGCGTCTGGATGGTGGAAATTGTTGTGCCTTCAGTCTCTGTTGATGTTGATTTTAAGTCTGACCGAGATGGAGTAACTGGTGAAAGTAGAATTTTTAATATACTTTCTATTGATAAAATGTAGAAATTATGGCGCAAGAGAGTCATAAATAAATCTTCTCGAAAAGCTCGATACAGCCAAAATAACGTACTGCGATGGTTGCCGTTACGGTTGCTTTTAACGGCTAAATTGTATATATAAAAACTGCTGTTAGACCAGCGATAAATATTGGCAGGAATTTCAGGATGCCGCTCCCGGACATCTGCCATAATTAGAGAGTGAGATTTTGCCATTGCTGCATAGTTGCAAGACATACTGCTGGAAATCTGTCGGTAGCCAACTAAAAATTCTGGCACTACTTTAAATTGATAATGCTCGGCGATGCGGAGAAAAAGTTCCAAGTCTTCGCAGCCTTGGGCGTTTTCGGCTTTCAATTGACAATTGTAACCGCCGACTCTCTCGAAACAAATGCGGCGGATCAGAGATGAACTCGCATTACCCATAAAATATTTATAAACTAAAGCTTTGTAGACTTCTCCTTCGATGGTGGAGTTGTAAAATCCCCCTGTGAACAAGTCTTTTTCGTTGATATCAAGTGACCATGAATAGACAACTCCTACAGATTGTTCTGATTTAATTAAGCATTCGACTTGTTTTTCTAGGTTTTGCGGGTACCAAATATCGTCGGCATCGATGGGAGCAATATATTCGCCTTTTGATTTTTCAATTGCTAAATTGCGGGCGGCGGCAACGCCGGCATTGGATTGCTGGAATAACTTGACTCGGCTATCTTTTTGAGCAAAAGATTTGACGATTTCGGGTGTTGTATCTGTAGAGCCGTCGTCTACTACTAAAACTTCTATGTTTTGATAAGTTTGAGATAAAACAGATTCTAATGTTTTAACAATAAATTTTTCAGCGTTGAAAGCTGGTATAATTACCGAAACTAATGGGTGATTTAAATTGTTTTGGGGGGTGTCCATGTAATATAAAAACTGGTTTATGTAAAAGTTTTGCCTCAAAGGGATCTAGCTAAGGGTATGTTAGCAAATTACGAAAGCCCGATCGTACACCGTCGAAAATTTTAAGACCTATATTTAAAATATATTGCCAAAAGTCCTAAAATGTGAATTGACGCCGAAGTCGGGATAGAGACTTGGTTCAGGAGTCACTCGCGGATGAGGTCTGTAAAAGAAACTCTACCGGACAAGTCCTGACAGCCTGCGGGTTTCCGTACAAAGTATGTTTGATTTTATACGGCGTGCTTACTTATAAAATCACAGTCTTGTTCGGTGCAACACAGCCGCACCAAAATGCTGCTGGTGCTTTTTCGCAAGTTTACACAAACAATCCTATATTTAAAGATTTTGTAAAGCTGTTGTCTGCATGAGGTCAGCCTCAGCAAGATATGGCGTAGAATACAGGTATGAATTGGGAAAAATTCAATCGAGAAGGCCAGCAAAAAATCTAGTTGAATGCAAACAGCAATCGAGTTATAAATAAAAATGTAGAGCTAATTTTACCCTTCGTAAAGTAGCACCAATAAAATTCAAGCAAATTTTGGTTCCTGCAATTTAAACAATTTAGGTAATGATTTCTACCGCCGATCCCACTGTATCCGTCATTATCCCAGTCCACAACGGGGGCGCTTACTTCCGCACCTGTTTGTCAAAACTGGCTCAAGCTGTGCCCAGACCGATCGAGATTATTGTAGTAGCAGATGGCGAAAGCGACGGTTCCTGGCGTCTGGCCAAGGAATTCGGCGCCAAAGTCATCAGGATTCCCGAATGCGGGGGGCCAGCGCGGGCAAGGAATTTGGGAGCGCAAGCTGCGAAAGGAGATATTCTGTTTTTTGTGGATGCTGATGTCGCTGTTTGTCCGGAAGCTGTGGGCTATGCGATATCGGTGTTCAAAAATAACCCCTACTTGGCTGCTTTCATCGGCTCTTACGACGATGCTCCTGGAGATCCCGATTTTCTATCGCAGTACAGGAACTTGCTGCACCACTACGTGCACCAAACAGGTAAGGAAGAAGCTTCAACTTTTTGGGGAGCTTGCGGAGTGATTCGCCGGGAAATTTTTTTGCAGATGGGTGGTTTTAATGAGAGTTACCGCCAAGCTTCGATCGAAGATATTGAGCTCGGCTACCGTTTGAAACAAGCAGGTTATAACATTCGGCTGTGCAAAACATTGCAGGTGAAGCATTTAAAGCGGTGGGAACCGATGGGGATGCTGAAAGCGGACTTTTTCTACCGAGCGCTGCCTTGGACAGAACTGATTTGGCGCGATCGCAAATTGAATAACGACCTCAATTTGCAAGTTTCAAACCGGATCAGCGTGATTTTAACTTATGCAGTCTTGCTGGCAGTTTTGGGGACGTGCTGGTCGCTGAGCTTTCTGCTGCTGGCTGGCTTGCTGGCAATACCACTGGTAGCAATTAATGCACAGCTTTACCGATTTTTTTACCGCAAACACGGTATCGTATTTGCTCTGAAAACAATTCCTTGGCACTGGCTTTTTTACTTTTACAGCGGACTGGCATTTGCGATCGGCACTGGTCGCTACTTATACCAAAAAAAGCCCTTGACTGGCAAAGTTAGCTTGCCAGTATCCGCTCAATAAATCAAGGGCAACCGTCCTTCAACATCAGGTCGCTCCATAGTTTCTCAGGGTATTTACGGGTGCATCTATCACTTTGACAAGTTATAAATAACTGTATAGTTCGATTCAAAAGCTGGAGGTAGGCTGAGTGAAACATTATCCTGTTGCGATCGTCGGTGCAGGTCCTGCGGGCTTGACTGCTGCCTACGAGCTAGTCAAGCAAGGCATCATCCCTGTTGTACTAGAAAAAGGTGATAAAGTTGGGGGAATAGCTCGCACCGAAAGCTACAAAGGCTATCGTTTCGACATTGGCGGCCACCGCTTTTATACTAAAGTTGAAGCCGTGCAGCAGTTGTGGCAAGAGGTACTGGGAAATAAGTTTATTAAAGTGCCGCGATTGTCGCGAATTTTTTATCGAGGTAAATTTTTTAACTATCCGATCAGTGCCTTCAATACTCTCTTTAATTTGGGAATAATTGAGAGTACGCTGATTATTTTGAGTTATCTGAAAGTTAGAATTTGGCCGCTTCGGGAAGAAAAAACTTTTGAACAGTGGGTGATCAATCGTTTTGGGGAACGCTTGTATAAAACATTTTTTAAGACTTACACTGAAAAAGTTTGGGGCATTCCTTGTTCGGAAATTCAAGCAGATTGGGCGGCACAGCGGATTAAAGGATTGTCCCTGACGACAGCAATTATTAATGCTTTGTTTGGCAGCAACGACACCAAAACATTAATCAAAGAGTTTGATTATCCGGCTTTGGGCCCGGGGATGATGTGGGAAAAGTTCGCGGAAGCTGTCGAAAATAAAGACGGCAAAGTTTATCTCGATACTAAAGTGATTAGCTTTGAACGTGAAGGGAATAAGATTAAAAGTATTACTGCTGAGCACAACGGAGAATTAGTTCAATATTCTGCTGATAATTTCATTACGAGTATGCCGATATCGGCGCTGGTAGCAAGAATGAAACCGCAGCCGCCCGAAGAGGTATTGCACGCCGCGCGATCGCTCAAATATCGAGATTTTTTGATTGTAGCGCTGATTGTCGATCGCAAGGATTTGTTTCCTGACAACTGGATTTACATTCACTCCCCCGAAGTCAAAGTTGGACGAATTCAAAACTTTAAGAATTGGAGCGCCGCTTTAGTTCCTGATGTCAGCAAAAGTTGTTTGGGAATGGAATATTTCTGTAGCGTAGGCGACGAGATTTGGGAAATGTCGGACGCGGAACTTGTCGAATTAGCAACTCGCGAGTTGGTTGGTTTGGGGTTAGCAACAACTGCTGATGTGGAAGATGGAGTTGTCATACGACAACTTAAAGCTTATCCAGTTTATGATGGGGAATATCGAGGACACTTGCAGGT
>JAICRN010000714.1 GCA_025937335.1 Microcoleus sp. TY_ISSM_2_bin.22 | reverse complement strand
ATCACAACCCAGCGACGCGCAAACCAGTGCCTTTTCCTTTTGAACAATTAACTGGCAAACCATTGATTTATGCCTCTATGGGAACTATTCTAAATTGCTTGCCGGGAGTTTTTCAAACGATCGCCTCTGCTTGTGAAGGATTAGACGCCCAATTGGTCATCGATCTCGGTGGTGGTGCTACTCCCGAATCCTTCCCGCAATTGCCGGGAAATCCGATCGTTGTTGGCTATGCACCGCAATTAGAACTGCTGCAAAAAGCAACTCTCACAATTACTCACGCGGGGATGAATACAACTCTGGAATCGTTGAGCAATGGAGTACCGATGGTGGCAATTCCTGTGGCAAATGACCAGCCAGGAGTGGCGGCGCGGATTGCTTATACGGGTGTTGGCGAAGTGGTTTCTTTGAAGGAATTGAGTGTTTCTAAAGTCCGATCGGCAATTGAGAAAGTCCTAACCCAAGATTCGTATAAACAAAGGGCGATCGAGATGCAAGGGGCGATCGGGCGATCGGGAGGAGTCAACAAAGCCGCTGATATTATCGAACAGGTTGTATTGACTGGGAAGCCTGTTTTGGCTTCTAAAATCTAAACTGTGGAGTCCAATCTCAAATCTCAAATCTCAAATCTCAAATCTATCAGTCTGTTTTGGTTGGTCTTAACTAGCCCAAAAACGCAATCTCACAAAAATATGAAACCCAGAAACACAAACAATATCCCAGATGAATCCTACCTTCAATTGCTAGAAAAAGTCGATTTTACTCCCATTTTTATTATGGGAGATCATCGTTTGGGAACGACGGTGTTTTATCAAACATTGGTGGCAAATGAGTGCTTTAATTACCTCAATGCTTATCATACAATCAAATATGATGAAATCTTGGATGACCATATAAATGGAACCAAGGAGAAAATTAGAAGCAAAAACTACTGTAGATTATTAAAGAGCGATCGAACCCCGCCCAGTGAAGTTATTGCCAGAAGTGCAAAATAGCTACGATGAAATATGCCGAAAATTCCAACCGTATCTCGTCCATTGCGGCTATCAACTTTAGGAAACAGGACTCACGCACTCTAACCAAAGAAACCGGGTTTTTTTACGAAAATACTTGGTTTTAGCTCGCAGATTCGGTAAAAAACCCGGTTTCTGACCTCCGCTGCGGCGATCGTCTAAAATCTAAAATCGACTGATGGCTCACGCACCTCTGGTGTGAGGAGCAAATTTATGCTATGTTCAACGCCACAGTTGACAGCGGTATAAATATGCTGACTCTTCCTGGCGTTGAAGTCACAGAGCTCATCTACGAAAGCGCAAACTCCCTGGTTTACCGAGCATTCCGACAACCAGACAGTCTCCCCGTCGTCCTCAAAGTCCTTAAAGAAAATTATCCCACACCCCAAGAACTCGCCCGCTATCGCACAGAGTATAAAATTACACAATCTTTTAATCTGAGTGGCTGTATAAAAGCCTATGATTTGCAGCCATATCAAAACACGCTGGTGATGTTTGTGGAGGATTTTGGCGGCGAATCCTTGAAAATTTGGATGCAGCAGCAAAAATTTAGTATTGAAGAATTCTTGCGAATTGCGATCGCCACAACAGAAAGTTTACAACAAATTCACAGCGCCCACATCATTCACAAAGACATTAACCCTTCAAATATTGTCTTCAATCCAGCTAACGGACAACTCAAAATCATCGATTTTGGCATTTCCACGCAGTTAACGCGCGAGAATTACACCATCAAAAATCCCAACATTTTAGAGGGAACTCTTGCTTATATGTCGCCGGAACAAACCGGCAGAATGAACCGCAGTTTAGATTACCGCACGGATTTTTATTCCCTGGGCGCTACCTTTTACGAACTGCTGACAAACAAATTGCCTTTTGACACTCAGGATGTGCTGGAATTGGTACACAGTCATCTCGCTCAACAGCCCTTATCTCCATCTCAGGTGAATCCCGAAATTCCGCAAATGGTTTCTGATATTGTGATGAAGTTGATGGGAAAAAATGCTGAGGAGCGCTATCAAAGTGCGATCGGAATTAAAGCGGATTTAGAAGAATGTTTAAATCAACTGGACAGCCATAACAACATATCAGTTTTTCCACTAGGATGTCAAGATATTTCTGATCGGTTTCAAATTCCGCAAAAACTTTACGGCAGAGAGCGAGAAATTGATAGTTTACTAACAGCTTTTGAAACAGTCAGCAGTCACAGGCAAGATGCCTGTGCCACAAGCTCAATGATGCTGATTTCGGGATATTCTGGTATCGGCAAATCAGCTTTGGTGCAAGAATTATACAAACCGATTACTCAACAGCGCGGTTATTTTATATCCGGGAAATTTGACCAATATCAGCGCAACATTCCCTACAGCGCAATTGTCAACGCTTTTCAGGATTTAGCCAAACAACTGTTGACAGAAAGCGAAGCAAATCTCAAAGAATGGCGGGAAAAACTATTAGCAGCATTGGGAATCAACGGTCAAGTCATGATTGATGTAGTTCCTGAAATTGAATTAATTATCGGCAAGCAACCTGCGCTGCCAGAATTGGGTGCGGCTGAAGCGGAAAATCGCTTTAATTTTGTGTTTCAAAACTTCATTAAAGTTTTTACTCAACCCGAACATCCTCTGACAATATTTATCGATGATTTGCAGTGGGCTGACGGGGCATCCCTGAAGTTGATGCAACTGCTGATGAATGCTTCGCCAGCGGGACTGTTTTTAATTGGGGCTTATCGGGATAACGAAGTTTCTGCGGCTCATCCGTTAATGCTCACAATTGAAGAGATTGTCAAAACAGGGGCAAAGGTCGATCGCATTTT
>JAICRN010000077.1 GCA_025937335.1 Microcoleus sp. TY_ISSM_2_bin.22 | reverse complement strand
TCTATCGGTTACATCGGTTACATCCGTTACATCCGTTATAAAATCCGTTGCCGAACTTCCTTCTTCCTTCTTTCCTTCAGAAGCCTTCCACATTGTCAGACAATAGAAAGCAAAAGTAATCGCAGCAGTGAGGGGATAGTCGAGCAAAAATTGCAAGCGGAACCGATAAAGTCCGGGTAACAAAACGCAAATTGCAGCGGCCCACAAACCGACTTGCCGGTTAAATAATTGGACGCCCAGACTGTAGACTGAGGCGAGGAGAATTGCACTAAATAATAGATGAACGAGGGTTGCCCGATCGCCCCCAGTACCGAAAACCTGAAGAAACGGAACCGTTAAGATGTATGCCAAGGGCGGAATTTTCGTCGAAAGCAGCCAGAAGTTTGTCCACCACTCCCCGGAAAACCACTGAGGATGCTGCAACGCCTGCAAGTATTTCAGGGTGCTCGTCAGGTAGTCTGCTTGATCCCACGCCGGGACAGATCGATCGAGGGCAAACCAGAGGCGATCGCTAATTGCCCCCAGCAGCCAAATTATGCCTAAGACAAGCAGACTCTTGCCCTCGCTGTCCCGATGTTGCTGTGCCATTGCGATTTTTGGATTTTAGGTTGCAGCTTTTAGCTTACAGGCCGGCGGTTCCGGGCGATCGAAAATTAATTGAGAAAAGTGCTTGCTAAATTCTGTATGTGTCTGCTAAGATAGTAAAGCGCGAAAAAACAAGCCGGGATAGCTCAGTTGGTAGAGCAGTGGACTGAAAATCCACGTGTCACGAGTTCAAGTCTCGTTCCTGGCATCGCAAAGCCCTCACAAAGTTGAGGGTTTTTTTTTAGGAAAAATGCCGGCAATGCAGTCAATTATCGAACTCGATTTGCCTGAAAGTTTAGCTAACGAGATTGATGAATCTGTTTGACCTGAATATTTAAAGCTGTTGAGAAGCGTTCAACCCTGCCGAGAAGAGTTTTTTGGGGATAGCGCCTTATTTTTGAGTGAGGTACGACGCTAATTCTGGAATTTCACCGGCGCGCTGCCACTCGGCTTCGCCGCGCCGCACTTTGGTTCGGGCTGTGATTTCCTGAACCTCCCATAATTGCAATTTGGTATAGGGCCCCTTGGCTTCACCGCTGCGAAACACATACCACTCGGCAATTTCAGGAGTTGGCTGGGTCGATCGTCTCACAGGCTTCATCCGATTCATTCCAGTTGTCGCTTTGAGCTGATTTAGCTCTTGTTCTACCGGATTAGGAGGCGGTGAGTTAGAGTTGGGCGATCGCTTTTTCTTAGCTTCCGGCTTACCTGTGGCAATTTCTACTTCGCGAGGCCACCCCCAGAAATGCCACACCGCCACCCAAACTAGCGCCACGACAGATCCTACAATCTCTTCTTGTGTTTCTGACCATTCTGAAGACTCTCCAAACAGCAGAAAAGCGATCGCACCGAGTACGATCGCTATGAGGTTTAGGTAAATTAGGTTGGTAGCGTCGTTAGCGGCTAAGTGCCAACTGGTTGTGTGCCGAACAAAAGATTGGCTGGTTGCTGTCCTGTTGTGTTTCCAGGCTTTTCGGGCTTGAAGGCGACTGTAACCAGGAGAGTCGGCGGGCCACCACATCGCTGCCCAATTAACTAAATGCGCAGACCAATACTGCAAAGCTGCATATCCCACTATTCCACTCAGCAGTACGCACACAACTAAGAAAAAAGTTGTTAATGGTAGTAGCTGTTTCGGTAGGATTTTTGCCGTCGCAATAGTTAGCAGAAAAAACGGAGTACCAGTTACTACTGGAACTAACAAAAGTTCAAATATCTTTAGAAGGTCTGTATAGAAAATCCATAAGAATTTAAGAAGAATTTTAAGCAGCTTTGCAAAGCGGAAGTGATACAGGTAAGCAGATGCGATCGCAGTTCCTAGAATTAAAGCAATCAGCGCGCCCGAAGAGCTTCGGAGTGGCAGCATAAAAATTGCGATCGCCGGAATTCCCATCACGATTGCTGCTGGCAGTGTGAGAAATGCGATAACGCCTTCCCTCCAGTGCTGCCAAGCCGATACAGTCGGCGGTTGCTGATTGTGCCGGCGAATTTCCACCCACTCGGCAAGCTTGGTTAACCCCCAGTGATAGAAAGCAAATAACCAGATTTGGCAAAACCAAGCAAGTACGATCGGGGATTCCCAGTCAGAGTTCCTTATGGTGTACCAGTACGCCCTGCTAAATCCGTAGGAATAGTAGTAAGCATTGGGCCACAGTAAAGAAACAATCACCCAAAAGCTAATGCTTAAGGCAAACCCTCTGGCGCACGATGTAGGATCGGGGAGGAATTTCGGCCAATTATTCATGGTTGGGATAATTTGACAGGATATCAATATTGTCCCATCGCGCCGATCGTTCTGGGGAGTGGGATCTTGAGCGCCGATCGCTTGAGACCGATCGCCCGCTCTGGGACAATTTAAATTAAGTTGCTGCAATTTACCAACTCTAGAATAAAGATAACTGTGCTTCTCTGAGTTCCTTGTCCATCAAAAAATTATCGATTCTATTAGCCACAATCTGACAGTAATCAGCCCTAATTTCAAATCCAATAACTTGACGCTGCAAACTCAGAGCCACAATTGCTGTAGTCCCGGAACCCATAAACGGATCTAAAACAATTTCGTTTAAATTCGATGCAGACTTGATGATGCGATCGACAACAGCAACAGGAAATTGAGCGGGGTGAGGCGTGCGTTCTTTTGAAGCTCGGTTTTTCCCCGAGGTAACTTTTGGGAACTGCCAAACATCCGTCGGATTTTTGCCTTTTAAATTTACTTTAATCTTGCCGTTCTTCTTTTGATTGGGATATTTCACATTTGGGTCGCGCACTTCATCCAAATTAAAAGTATACTTGTCTTGATTTTTCACATACCAAAGAAACTTTTCATTGCGGGGTGAAAAGAACTTACTGCCCGCAACTCCCGCGCCGTAGTTCCAGACAACTTCTTGAATCAGATAAAAAGGCACTTTGTCCCAAAGCAGGTAGGAAATCGGAATTGCTTTTGCCCGATCGCCAATTGACAAATAACCTAAATTCAGCCAAAACGCTCCTCGATCGAGCGTTAGCCGATAAACCTCGGCTATCCACTGCTGGCACCAGTTTAAATACTCATCTAACCCCAAGGATTTTTCGTACTCTTTGCCGATGTTATAAGGCGGGCTGGTAACGGTTAAATCTACAAATTGATTGGGCAGCAGCTTCATTGCCTCCAAACAATCCATGTTATAAATTAGGCAATTAGGAGCTTGGAAGTACGGTTGACCTAAAAGCTTCGCGATATCAGTCAAGCTCATGAAATATTAGGGAGCTATTTTGTTGACAAAGTACAAGGTTTATAGTAAATGAGTTCAGAAATCTTGTCAAACTCACCTCGATCGCGGAATGCCCCTGCCGGAAACAAAAGGTTACAATCAAAAATAGATTCTATTTCCATAACATTACTGTTTATAGCTTGAACTTCTCTGTGCCCAATAACAACTCCTCAACTCAGTCCTTTCAATTTGACTCAATTGACAGCGCCCTCGCAGACCTCAAAGCAGGTCGCCCCTTGGTAGTAGTCGATGACGAAAATCGCGAAAACGAAGGCGATGTGATTTGTGCCGCCCAATTCGCCACCCCCGACAACATCAATTTTATGGCGGTGAACGCCCGGGGTTTGATTTGTCTGGCTTTGAGTGGCGAAAGGCTCGATCGCCTGGAACTGCCCCTGATGGTCAGCAAAAATACTGACAACAACCAAACTGCCTTCACCGTCAGCATCGATGCAGTCAACGGCGTCAGTACCGGCATCTCCGCCGAAGACCGGGCGCGCACCATCCAAGTAGCCATCCACCCGGACACCAAACCTCAAGACTTGCGCCGTCCCGGTCACATTTTCCCCCTCCGGGCGATCGACGGTGGCGTCCTCAAACGCGCCGGTCACACCGAGGCCTCGGTTGACCTCGCCAGACTCGCCGGCCTGTATCCCAGCGGCGTCATCTGCGAAATTCAAAACCCCGACGGTTCGATGGCGAGGTTGCCCGAATTAATCGACTACGCCAAAACCCACAACCTTAAAATAATCAGTATTGCTGACTTAATTAGCTACCGACTCAAGCACGATCGATTTGTCCGCCGCGAAACCGTCGCCAAATTGCCCACTCAATTCGGCGAGTTTATGATTTACGCCTACCGCGACACTCAAGACAATTCAGAACACGTCGCCGTTGTCAAGGGCGATCCGGCTGAATTTAAAGACAAACCCGTGATGGTGCGGGTGCATTCCGAATGCCTGACCGGCGATGCTTTGGGTTCCCTGCGCTGCGACTGTCGGATGCAACTGCAAGCCGCACTGAAAATGATTGAAAATGCCGGTGCTGGCATCATAGTTTACTTGCGCCAAGAAGGTCGGGGAATTGGATTGGTAAATAAACTAAAAGCTTACTCGCTACAAGATATCGGATACGATACTGTAGAAGCAAACGAGCGTTTGGGATTTCCCGCCGACTTGCGAAACTACGGCATCGGAGCGCAAATGCTCAACGATTTGGGAGTTCAAAAAATTCGGTTGATTACCAACAACCCGCGCAAAATAGCCGGTTTGAAAGGTTACGGGATTGAAGTAGCCGATCGCGTCCCATTACTAATTGAAGCCACAGATTATAACTCGATCTATCTGGCAACAAAAGCCGAAAAACTCGGTCATATGCTACTGCAAACTTATTTAGTAACAGTGGCGATTCAGTGGAACGAAACGAAGGAAGAAGGTAGAAGCCAGAAAGAAGGAAAAGAGGAAGATTCAGCAATCCAAAATCGGTACGAACACCTCGAAAAACTGCGGCATTTGGCGGCTAACCAGCACTTGCTGCTGCAAGAAGAAGCGCGGCCGGTGGGAATAGCCCTTTTCGGAGAAGGCTCCCTCATCGTTCACCTCGGCTTCGATCAACCCGGACTCGCAGCCCCCGACTGGTACTCGGATGTAAACCATCCTTACGTCAAGGCGATCGGTCAAATTTTGGGCGAAATCAGCACTGAGCCGAATTTGGAAACATTAGAATTCATGGTTTCCTCCGGTGGAGATCCGCTCAAAACCCTGCAAGTCCAGCTCGATCGCGAGACATTCCTTTTGTCGGAATTAACCGGAGTTTGCGATCGGCTCGAACCTCAAAAAATCTACAGTTTTGCCCCTATTCGCTGAAGTTAGAAGGTAGAAGCCAACCCCCCTACCCCAGCAGGGGGGAACGCAGAAGCCAAGAAAAACTGTGAATTACAGAACAATACTTGTTGATACCAGCATCTTTCTTTCCTCAGAAAGCAGCAGCCAAGAAAACAGTTAACAACAAAGTTGGTTGCAGTCTAACAAGTCGGTGCAGCGGAGACTTGAGAGAGCATCGTAGATGCAAATTTATATTATTAAGCAGTATTAATAGTCATTAAATTATTCACTAGGAGTTTGAGTTAATGTTAATTTTTTTAGACATTGATGGTGTACTTATTCCAGACAGAAGACATGAAACATCGAGCTGGCAAACAGATATAATGAAATTTAATTCAGATTGCCTCAATCACTTTGAAAATGTCCTTCGTTCCTATCCTAATGCACGAGTAGTAATTTCATCGTCCTGGCGTGAAATATTCCCTTTCGAGGTAATCCCGCCATTATTTTCACCAGATATCGCTACCCGTATTATCGGATTCACCCCTTTTCTCAACCCCAAAAATATTCACCAACACAAATATCTACGACACCAGGAAGTTCTTGAGTATCTTCGACAAAATCAAGCCGAAAACTCACCTTGGGTAGCCATTGACGATATTCCAGAACACTATCCGCCAGATGCACCTGTTGTGGCTATTGATGATTACAATGGTTTTGACCAGAGCTCAGCAAAGGTACTTTCAGAATATCTAACTTGATTTCACAGGTTAGGAAAAAAGTATCGGAATAGAGAGGGTGAATTGATATGGAAATGAACGTTGGTGACTTTCTCCACCGACTCGACCTCAGGGGACAGGCCCTCAAAGGCACCAACCTCGGGGGTGCGGAACTCCGGGGAGCAAACCTCAGAGGAACAGACCTCCGAGAAACCAACCTCAGCGACGCTATTCTCAAATATGCAGACCTCATAGAAGCCGACCTCACCGGTGCCAATCTCAGCGGGGCGGATTTAGCTGAATCATTTCTCAATTTAGCCAACCTTACCGGAGCAGATTTGACAGGTGCTGTCCTCCGAGAAGCTACTCTCGTAGGAGCAGAACTCACTCAAGCCAACCTCAAACAAGCAAGTTTGATCAAGGCTAATTTAGTTGGAGCAAATTTCCAGGAAGCCAATTTAACCAGAGCCAACCTCAGCGGAGCCGATTTGCGCGGTTCTCAGTTGAGCGGGGCCATTTTAGACAAAGCCGTCTACAACAACCGGACTATCTTTCCCGACGATATTGACCCGGGTGCAATGGGAGCATTTTTGCTAGCTCCCAATGCTTCGCTCCCCGGCTTAAATCTGGCTATGGTAGATTTGACCGAAGCCGATTTAAAAGGAGCCGATTTGCGGCGGACCAACTTATACAAAGCTATTTTATTGGGCGCAAAACTCGATCGGGCAAACTTAGCAGGAGCCAACCTCAGCGGCGCGGACTTGAGGGAAGCCAGTTTGAGCGGCACGATTTTGGAAAAAGCTGTTTACAGCAACAAAACATTGTTTTCAGAAGGTATCGATCCGGCTCTGGGCGGCGCTTATTTAATTGCTCCCAATGTATCGCTGCAAGGGGTAAACTTAACGGGAGCAGACTTAAATGGGTCAGATTTAAGCGGAGCTAATTTGAGCGGTTCTAACTTAAGTTCGGTTAATCTCAAAAATGTAGACCTCAGCAGAGCCAGCTTAAAAAAAGCTTATCTCAAAGGTGCAAACTTGGAAGGAACTGATTTAAGAGGAGCCGATTTAAGCGGCGCAATTTTGCACCAAGTAAACTTGAGTTCTGCTGACCTCCGGGGTGTAGACTTAACAAGAGCCGACCTCAGCGGGGCTAATTTAAGCGATGCCGATTTGAGGGAGACAGATTTCACCGGAGCTACTTTGCTGTTCGCTAACTTGAGCGGGGCAGACTTAAGAGGTGTAGACTTGACAAAAGCTGACCTCAGCGGCGCGAAGTTAAACGAAGCTGACCTCAGAAAAGCAGATTTGATGAGAGTAAATTTGGAGGGAGCAGATTTAACTGAGGTAGACTT
The DNA here is from genome assembly GCA_025937335.1 of Microcoleus sp. TY_ISSM_2_bin.22. Classification (GTDB taxonomy): domain Bacteria; phylum Cyanobacteriota; class Cyanobacteriia; order Cyanobacteriales; family Microcoleaceae; genus Microcoleus. Next base: position 5,890 of record JAICRN010000077.1, on the reverse strand, counting down.
GAGCGATGCTCATTTATTCCGAGTTAATCTTAGAGGTGCTAACCTCAAAGGTGCTAACCTCAAAGGTGCAAGTTTAAAAGGGGTATTTTTGACCGACGCTTATTTGAGCGAAACTGATTTGACCGATATACATCTGAGTCCGAGTTTTTTTGAATTGCCACTAGAATCGGAATGGTAATTAGTTGACTGTTAACAATCGAAAATCTAAAATAAAAAATCGCCCATCGAAAATTGCTCGATTATTAACAATCTAAAATCTAAAATCTAAAATCTAAAATGGATCGACCGTTAGGCTCTGTTATTCAAGGCTCCCTGAGCAAGGGATTAGAAGTGCGACTGCACGCCGACGTTTCGGTGGAAGATATGAGGGTGGGGAAATTTCTAGTAGTGCGGGGGGTGCGATCGCACTTTTTCTGTATGCTCACCGACGTGTCTCTGGGAACTTCCAGCGCCCGCATTTTATCGAACCCTCCCAATCCCGACGACGATTTTCTGCTAGCAGTGCTAGCCGGTAGCAGCACCTACGGTACGATCGAACTGTCGCCGATGTTGATGTTGACTGCGGAACGAGAAAAACAGCAGGCAATTTTCGACCCGACGAAAAACGGCGGAGTTCGCGAGAATAAGTTGGCTTTAGGAAATTTGGCTTCTTTTGAGTCACAAACGGGTGCGGATATTGAGTTGCTGCCGGTCAAAACTATTCCCAGCCACTTTTCGCAGGTGTTTGATGCCAAAGAAACCGATTTTCGGGCAGTTTTTGGCTGGGAAGATGACCCGTACCGCCGCAACTTTGCGATCGGCAAACCGATTGACATGGACGTTGCTGTGTGCTTGGATTTAGATCGGTTTGTGGAACGCAGCAACGGAGTTTTTGGCAAGTCGGGAACGGGAAAATCTTTTCTGACGCGCTTGCTTTTATCGGGAATTATTCGCAAGCAAGCTGCGGTTAATCTAATTTTTGATATGCACTCGGAGTACGGGTGGGAAGCAGTTTCGGAAGGGAAACAGTTCAGCACTGTTAAAGGTTTGCGCCAGTTGTTTCCCGGTCAAATTCAGATTTATACCCTCGATCCAGAATCGACAAAACGCCGGGGAGTCCGCGACGCTCAAGAGCTATTTTTAAGTTTCGATCAAATTGAAGTCGAAGACATCGCGCTGGTGCAGCGCGAGTTGAATTTGTCGGAAGCTAGTATCGAAAATGCGATTATTTTGCGGAATGAGTTGGGAAGTGGTTGGATCAACAAGTTGCTGGAAATGACCAACGAAGATATCCAAATGTTTTGCGAAGAAAAGCGGGGAAATAAGTCTTCGATTATGGCTTTGCAGCGGAAGTTAGAGCGATTAAACGATTTGAAATACATCCGCACGCGCTGTCCGAAAAATTATGTAACTGAAGTTTTGCAGTGTTTAGATGGTGGAAAAAATGTAGTAATTGAATTCGGTTCGCACTCGGATTTGCTGTCGTATATGTTGGCGGCCAACGTGATTACTCGCCGCATTCACCAAGCTTATGTACGGAAAGCTGAGAAGTTTTTGCAGAGCAAAAATCCGTGCGATCGCCCGCAGCCGTTGGTGATTACCATTGAGGAAGCTCACCGCTTTCTCGATCCGGCGATCGTCCGATCGACTATTTTCGGTACAATTGCCCGAGAAATGCGAAAATACTTCGTAACCCTGCTAATTGTAGACCAGCGCCCCTCCGGCATCGATGCCGAAGTCATGTCGCAAGTCGGCACCCGCATTACAGCCTTGTTAAACGACGATAAAGACATCGACGCTATTTTCACCGGCGTTTCTGGAGGGCAGAGTTTGCGATCGGTTTTGGCTAAACTCGACTCCAAACAGCAAGCATTAGTTTTGGGGCACGCCGTACCGATGCCCGTAGTCGTGCAGACTCGTCCTTACGACGAGCAATTCTACAGGGAAATCGGGGATATTGACTGGCAAGAAATGCCCGATGAACAAGTATTTGCCGAGGCAGAAGCTGCTAAAATGGATTTGGGATTTTAGATTGACAACGGCTAGATTAATTACATAACTTAGGCAAATGTTACTGTAAATTAATGCTTGCAAAAAATTGGCGATCGCTGGTAATGACCGAAATACCTGATTTTTGCCTTAGTTATCAAGGAAAAAGTGCATCCAACGTCAAAAAAAATTAGCCCCCAGCTTTGGGCCAGAAGCTTTTCCCCTTTCACCCCCTCACCCCTCATCCCTACCTTCAAAAAATTTGCCTAAGCTTAACTATGGTTGAGCATCGCGGCACAATTCAACTTAAACAGCCCAACAGCCAGCCTTTCTACACCTTTACTTACTCACAGCCGAGTTGCGGTAGCATATTCTCAGAAAAATGTCAATATATATTTTAAAGCGTAAGTCGTAGCTAATACGGCGATCGAGTTCGGTTATCTCGCATCGCACCATCTAGGCACCCAGAAAATTTCAAGCGATGATGGAATAGAGAGCAAAACAAAGCCCTCGAATTGCATGAGTCTGTTTGCATGAGTATTGTGAAGTTGAGTTGCAGTTAAAACTTGCAGGGAATGGAAAACCTTAAGGAAAAATGTAGAATCTTGACCTTAAGACAGAGGTTTTTACTCTTTACGATCCTCAAAATTTGGAATAATATTGAGCAAAGTAAACTTAAATTCACTTCGCTTTGAACTAGCCGTTAAAGCTAGCGATCTACCGAAAATCGACAGGGATTACTGGAAAATCAAGCATAAAAGTAATCCCAAACAAAAAGCTTCTACCGATCGTCACCGATAAACAGGAGGGGAAACATCCCCCCTGTGGCAGTCTTTATCCCACTTGCAAAAGTGGGACAGGGTATCACCAACTTTTTATCTGTTGTTACAAGGAGTGCAATACTCACCCATGTCCACCACAACCCCCAAAAACAAAACAGTGAAAGCCGATCGCATGGGCAGCCGGCCATACTCCTCAACGGATACGGTTCGTACCTATCTGCACGAGATCGGTCGCGTACCCCTGTTAACCCGAGAAGAAGAAATTGTTTTCGGGAAGCAGGTGCAGCAAATGATGAAATTGATCGAAGCAAAACAAGAACTTGCCAAAGAATGGCAGCGGGAACCCAGTCAGCATGAGTGGGCTGCCGAAATGGAGTTGACCGAAGCTGAACTGAACCGGATATTGCAGTTAGGGCGACGCGCCAAGCAAAAGATGATTGAAGCGAATTTGCGGCTAGTAGTGGCGATCGCCAAAAAATACCAGAAACGCAATATGGAATTCTTGGATTTAATTCAAGAAGGTACTCTCGGTTTAGAACGAGGAGTCGAAAAATTTGACCCGATGCGGGGATACAAATTTTCTACCTATGCCTATTGGTGGATTCGGCAAGCAATTACTCGTGCGATCGCCCAACACGCCCGCACAATTCGATTGCCAATTCACATCACCGAAAAACTCAACAAAATCAAAAAAGTGCAGCGGGAACTCACGCAGCAGTTGGGTCGGTCTCCCACACCTGCGGAAATTGCCGCCGCCTTGGAACTGAACCCTTCCCAAATTCGGGAATACCTGCTGATGGCAAGACATCCAGTTTCTTTGGACTTGCGGGTAGGAGACAACCAAGATACCGAACTGCAAGAACTCTTAGAAGACGAAACTGCATCTCCAGACAACTACATTACCTCGGAATTGCTGCGGCAAGACCTCGATACTTTGATATCCGAACTGACCCCCCAGCAGCGAGATGTGATAATTCTGCGCTTCGGTTTGGAAGACGGCACCGAAATGTCGCTGGCGAAAGTCGGAGAACGGCTCAATCTCAGCCGGGAACGGGTGCGGCAGCTAGAACATCAAGCCCTCGCCCACTTGCGGCGCCGCCAATCTCAAGTCCGAGAATACTTGGCTAGTTAGTCACTAAAAAAGTTGAGATTTTTCCGCACAATCTCAACTTTTTTTATGTGTTGGCGCGGCTGGGAAGAATACTTTTATACTCGCATCTTGCAAAATTCTCGCTTAAAAATCCCGACGGCCTGTTTGACAAAGAGTAAATTTTATAGTGGGGTGCACCCCAGAACCCGGCGGTGCAAGCCTGATAAACAACGGTGCAAAATATGAGTTTATACCTGTTTAAAAAAAGAATGCAACTGTAGACCTGCGATCCAAGCCCTTAAAGAATAGGTCATTCCCAATTGTTCAATTCTTTAATCTAAAATTTAAAATCTAGAATGGGATGATTTGAGGGGTCATCGCACTTTTGGGGCGGACGCAAAATTTGTCAAAACAAATCTTAGATTTGAGTTCAGGAACCGGGCGGGCGATCGTTCCTTCAAGTTAATAGCCAGCATTAAGCCAAATACCCGGTTTCTCTACGATCTTTTTGAAACTGGTACAAGAGGCGCTTGGAACCAGCTATTTAAAATTTTGGGGTCTGGAGTGGTTTTGACTTATTTGATATTGACAGGAAGTTTAGAAGCGATCGCGATCGTGCTTGCTATCTCGCCCGGTAACTTTAGCATCGCATTCCCCGCACGCCCGGTTGAGAACTCGGACATCAAATCCGGCGTTTTAAGCTCGCCATCTCCCCCAAATCCTGCGCCAGATTCGGCTAGCACAGGTTTAGCAGAGGGCATTTACCTCTACGGCCAGTCGAGCAAGCCAGATGAAATTAAAACAGAATATTTTGTATTTGAAATGCGGCAGAGTAAAGTAATCGGCGCTTTTTACCTGCCTCGGTCTGCTTTTTACTGTTTTTACGGCACAAGCGATCGAACTCAGTTAAATTTAACAGTAGTGGACAGTTACGACGGCAGTCGCTCTCCCTACTCCGTCAACCTGGAACAGTATTACCCAATTTCCACTATCAGCGAGAACGATCGGCGCATCTTGGGTATTTGCCAGGAAGCTCACAAACAGCAGGTTTGGGAAAATTAGCAGACAGGTGCAGCCCCAGCAGTCAATCGATTTTAGATTTTAGATTTTAGATTTTAGAATTGAAGAAAGCAACCCTACTAATACATCGGGAACGCCGGACCAAATTGCTTTCGGTCATGGTTGAAACAGCAGTAAAATTGCTCCTGAGTTGAGATTTCGGACGGACACCACACACACGGCAAGATGAAACTGCGTCGGAAAACACTATCGATAGTTGGCATTACCATCGCTGGACTGACTGGCATTTTGTATGTCGCCTCATCAAGCATCCTCTTGGGCAGCGTGGTCAAAGCAGAAGAACAAGAAGCCACACAGGTTGTCAAGGGAGTGCTCAGCGTGTTCGGGCAAACCGCAGACGAATTCAACTCGCGCTTTGCCGACTGGTCGTCTTGGGACGACACCTACGATTTTATCCAAAACCCCAACTCAGAATTCATTGCCTCCAATTTAATTCCAGAAGGGCTGGCTAATGTGAGAGTTAATATCGCCATATTTGTCAATACTTCTGGCAAAATAGTTTACGGTACGGGTTTGGACAGCGAAAAGCTGAAACTGACGCCTATTCCAGAAGCATTAAAACGGCGCATTTCTCTCAGCGACCCGCTGTTGCAGCACCCCAACCCCAAAAGCAGCCTCGCTGGTATCCTGCTGCTACCGTCAGGGCCGATACTGATTACTTCCCGGCCTATTCTCACGACTAAAAGCACCGGCCCGATCCGAGGTACGCTGATATTCGGGCGCAATTTGGATGCTGCGGGCATTGCGAAGGTTTCTCAAATTACTCGCTTGCCGCTAATCGTACACAGCGTTAATGAGGCTCGGTTGCCTGCAGACTTTCAGAAAGCGCGTGACCATACTGTCCAACCATGACGGCTCGCGGCAAAAGGATGGTGCTCGACGCCAATATCTTAGTGCGCGGGGTATTGGGAGAGCGTGTTCCAGACCTGCTGGAGCGCTACCATCGCCATGTTCTATTCTACACGCCCTC
>JAICRN010000370.1 GCA_025937335.1 Microcoleus sp. TY_ISSM_2_bin.22 | reverse complement strand
TTTGTTCCGGGCCGTAAACTAATCGCTGTTTGGGAAACAGATACAGCAGCAATTTTCCGTAATGGCCGCCATCCGATCGCCCTGCAATCCAAGCAATTAAATTGTTGCGACTTACTGGTGTAAATGGAAGCAGCAAAATAAATTCTTCTGCTGTTTCTGTTGGCAGTTTCGTAATCAAATAATACGGTTCTACTGGCTGCTGTTCGCTGCCATAAATTTCGTTGGGAACTCGCCACAAATCCTCCCGATTGTAAAATACTTGCGGGTCTTCCATATGATAAGTTAGCAAGCGTTCGGATTGAATGCTCAACAAATCTACTGGATACCTAATATGTTTGCGGATAGCCAGAGGCATTTGGTCAAGGGGTTTAAAGAGTCCAGGAAAGATACGAATCCAACTTTCGATCATCGGATCTGACGGGTTAGCAACGTAGAAGTCCACAGACCCGTTGTAGGCGTCAATGACGACTTTTACCGAGTTGCGGATGTAGTTGAATTCATTTTTGCCTGGATCGGAATATGGGTAGCGATCGCTCGCTGTATAGGCATCCATAATCCAGTAAAGATAGTTGGAAGAATTAGTTTTTGAGGAGAAAGGCTGCTTTTTAACACTAATTGTATCCCCGTCTTTTTCTATATCATCTTTACTAAGATTGGCGTTGGCTACTACCAAATACGGGTCAGAATCGTATCTTAAAAAAGGAGCGATCGCCCGGACTCTTTTCTTAATATTTCTGCGGTACAGCAATTTAGTTTCTGGCGTAAAATTGCGGGTCAGTGCCATTTGCCAATTTTTGAGATAATTAGCAAACAGCAAGCGCCGCCACATAGAACCGATCGCAATTCCTCCCCTACCGCTGTAAGTATTGTAAACATTGTCTTCGCCGCTGGGATAGTCGAATTCTTTAACTTTTGTCTGTGTCATCGCGTCGGTATTGGTTACTTCTCCGTAGTAAATTCGCGGATACGCCAGGGGAATACTGACTCGAATTTGATCGCTGGTTATTTCCAAAGCAGTCTCTCCTTTCTGGGCTGCAACTCCAATATCTTTGACAAAATAATCGGGTAAACCGCCCACACCGACTGTATTTACGGGAGAAAGAGTAAAGCCGTAACCGTGAGTGTAAACTAAGTGTTCGTTTACCCAAGTTTGAGCTTCGCGGGCAACTGCTGTGTAATCTAATTCCCGCGCTGCCATAAGCACTTGTTGGCTTTCAGAATCTCTTTTTTTAGCTTTTTCGTTTTTGATTGTGTAGCGATCGATATCGGCATCAGGAAAGGTATAATAGGGTCTGATTTGCTGTAACTGCCGGTTGGTTTTCAGTAGCGGTCGCTTGTCCCACAGGCGGATGTTGCTAATAGTCAGTTGATTTTTTTCTAAGTCTTTATATGTAAGTTTTCCGGCTGGATCGAAAGTTTTTATTTCAATTTTTGTGAGGTCAAAGGCTTCTTGAGTAAAGGCAATACTGCGCTGGATGTACGGCTGTTCTCGTGCTAGTTCGTTGGGTTTAACTATGAGTTGCTGCACAATTTTGGGCAGCAGTAAACTTCCCAAAAAAATTAAAGCTAGCCACGCTAAAATAATTTGTTTTATGAGTTCATTCTTAATTTTGAATTGGCAAACCTGGTACAGCATCAAAAGTGCGATCGCCCCTGCCAAAATACTCAAAAATCCATAGCAGGGCAGCCGCACCGTCACGTCAGCATAGTTCGCCCCGTAACTAACGTCTCCCCGTGAATACAGCAATGCGTAGCGCCCCAGCCAGTAGCTGAATGCGGTGGCGAGCATTAAAGCTGCACCTAGCCCGTACAAGTGCCGCTGCTGCGATCGAGAAAACCTCAAAAATATCCCTTTATTCAGGCTATTTCCAGACAGCAAATATGTTAAAGCACAAGATACTAAACCGTACAAAAATACAACTGTCAGCCAGAATCCTAGCAACTCTAAGATTGGGAAAATAAATACATAAAAGCTAATATTTTGATTGAAAAGAGGGTCGGTTGTGTTAAAATTAGTAGGGTGGAAATATTGCAAAACTTTTGTCCAGCGACTGACGGCAATCAGCCCGATCGCCAAACTGAGAAAAAGGGCGATCGCCCGCAGCCAAAAATCAGGCTTAATTGCCACAGCTAACATTGTGACAAGCAGCAAGCCCAACTCCCACCAGCGAGAAAATATCTGCACCCCTATTTGCTGGATTGACTCAATTCCCAACTGCAGGGGCGGTGCAGGCAAATTGTCAGCTATACCGAAATAGGTGATGCTGCTTGCAGCTAACAGCCCGCAGTGAATTGCGGTCAAAGTTGCGATCGAACTCAATCCGAATACCGCCAACAGCAGCCAAAAAAAGGTAATTTGAGATTTAGCAACAGGTAATTCGTAATTCTTCCCCGTTTTTTTCGCCCTCAGTGAAGCGAATAGTGCCGCCGAAACCGGCGATTTGATTTCCTCGGCGGGATGTTGCAGGCGGCGGGCTAAAGCCAAATTTCCGAATAAAAAGGCAGAAGAAACAGCAATTGCGATCGTCCCCAGCAACCCTTGAGTTTTCAGCTTTAACAGAAAAACCTGAAGATATCCAACTTCTTGAAACCAGAAAATTTCTGCCGCAATGCGACACGCAAACTCAAAAACCAGCCACAGCCCTACAATCAATACAATTAATTGATAAATTCGCCTTCTTAAAGTCATAAGAACGAGCTAAAAGTAGGGACATGACATTGCCCATAGGTGTCAACTTAACCCGAAATACCGCTATTAGGCTTAAGTCCTTGGCTCATAAATCGAGTCCTCGCTATGAAGACTAATTACTAATCAGTTCTTCAGTCCTCTGCAAGAGTAATTGAGCTTTGAGGCACGGCTTAAAACCCTACCGCACTCAGGTTTTAAGGCTAAGTTGACAGCAATAGACAAATGCCTGAGTCCCTACAAATATAATGTACAGTCAAGGGAATCTGAATCGAAATTTGAATCGAAAAAACTCCAGTTAGCTGTACTGTTGATTGACATCCACATCCAAATTAAACAGCGTCTGCAAAGTTTGCATCGCTTGCCGCCGCGCCTCAATATCCTGCTGAGCGCGCAACTGTACCATCGGATCGTGCAAAATTTTATTCACAATCCCCCTTGTTAAAGATTCAATCACATCTTGATGTTTCTCCGAAAATTCAGAGCCCAGACGCGATAAAGCTTTTTCTAACTCTTGTTCGCGAATCAATTCTATCTTATCCCGCAAGCAGCTAATAGTAGGAACAGTTTCCAGACTGCGCCACCAGACATCAAAAGCCTCTACTTCCTGTTCCAAGAGACCCTGAGCTTCCATTGCCATTTTGCGGCGGCTTTCGTGATTTTGAGCTACCACTGCTTTCAAGTCGTCCACATTAAACGACTTCACATTAGCGAGTTCGTTCGCATCAGCATCGACGTTGCGCGGCACCGAAATATCCACCAACATCAAAGGGCGATTCGGGTCTAAAACTGTTTCCAATTTAGCTTTATTTAAGAGCGGATCGGTAGCAGCCGTACTGGTAAAAACCAAGTCAGAATCGGCAATTACCTGCATCATTTCCGAGAGCGGATATAGGTGCAATTGAGCATCTTTAAAAAGGCTCGCCAATTCTTCAGCACCTCTGGTCGATCGATTTACGATCGAAATATGGCTAGCTCCTTTTGAGAGCAAATGCTGCACCAAAAGCCGCGACATTTTGCCAGCACCGATAATAGCAATCCTGCTGCTTGCTAAATGCTGACCTTTCATTTGAGCCAATTCTGCCGCCGCCGAAGAAATCGAAACCGCACCGGTACCGATGCTAGTTTCGGTGCGAACTCGCTTCCCTGCTGTGAGAGCTTGTTTGAACAAGCGCTCTAAAATTCTGCCTACACCTTTGTACTGCTGGGCGAGTTTGTGAGTTTGTTTCACCTGAGCCAAAATTTGTCCTTCTCCGAGCACCAAACTGTCTAGGCCAGAAGCCACTCGCATCAAGTGCATCACCGCATCTTCGTGCAGCAAAATAAACAGGTGAGGGCGCAAAGACTGCACATAAACTTTACTGCATTCGGAAAGGAACTGAATAACCTCTCGCACACCAGGCTCAGACTCGCTGGTAACAATATAAATTTCTAAGCGGTTGCAAGTGCTGAGGATGGCAACCTCTTGAATGTGGGGATAGCCGCGCAATTGGGCGATCGCTGCTTCAACTTTCTGTTCTGGAATGCTCAGTTTTTCGCGAACTTCAACCGGCGCTGTTTTGTGGCTGAGACCTACGACTGCAATATTCATATCTGTGATTTGTCACTATTTCTTTCTTAGTTGTTAACAGTCACCTGTTATTAGTTCTTAGTTTATCGCTAATTGCTAATCACCGGCGACTGTTAACCGTTAACTGTTAATTGTTAACATTTAACTGTTAACCGCCAACTAATCACTAATTCAATTGCAAAGCTTTCGGTTCGTCAAACATATGGATTGTATCCACAAACCGAGCAGTTTTCGACTGAGAAGAAATTACCAAACTTTCAGTTCGAGCGCCGCCGCCAAAGAAGCGAACTCCATCCATCAGCGTGCCGGGAGTAATCCCGCAAGCTGCAAACAGAACTGTTTCTCCAGATGCCAACTCTTCAGCATTGTAAATCTTGTCCGGGTCTGTGATCCCCATCTCTTTCAGGCGAGCGATATTGCTCTCTTTGCTTTCACCGATCAAACCAGTTTTGACAACAGCCGGATCGTAAATTAACTGTCCTTGGAAGTGACCGCCCAAGCAGCGCATTGCTGCTGCGGAAATCACGCCTTCGGGTGCAGCGCCAATACCCATAAGTGCGTGGATGTTGGAACCAGAAAACGCGCAAGAAATCGCTGCCGAAACGTCGCCGTCGCTGATCAGCCGAACTCTTGAACCCGCTTGCCGAATTTCATTAATTAAATCTTTGTGCCGGGGGCGATCCATCACCACCACCACCAAATCTTCAATACTGCGGTTGAGACAATCAGAGATAATTTTGAGGTTTTGGGTTGGCGTTTTGCGAATATCTACATGATTCTTAGCAGCCGCAGGAGCAGCCAATTTGTTCATATAGAAATCCGGTGCAGCAAACAAACCTCCTTTTTCAGAGATTGCCAAAACTGCCATCGAACCGTTTTGACCGTAAGCAACTAGGTTAGTTCCTTCGCAGGGGTCAACGGCGATGTCAATTTCTACCAATTCATCTGGGTTACAGAAGGTATGGGCATCCTCGCGGGTACAAATACCTACTTGTTCGCCGATGTAAAGCATGGGTGCGTCATCGCGTTCGCCTTCGCCGATCACGATGCGACCGCGCATATGAATTTTGTTCATGCGCTCCCGCATGGCTTCTACAGCCACTCTATCGGCTTCGTCTTTCTCGCCTTTGCCCATCAAACGAGCGGAGGCGATGGCTGCCTGCTCAACTACTTCGATAATCTCTAAACCGATTACATTGTCCACGAACTAGATCCTCCCAACTGCTGATGCGTACCTTGTGCTCTTTTGCACTCCCAGCCATCAAGTTTATCAGAGGCGGGGATCTGTGCGAGCGCAAGCAGTTGCTTAGTTTGTGTTAACTTTTGCTTCTTTGAGACTGGGGCTGGAAAATCTGGGCCAAACCAGCTCAAGATTCGATCGCCCCAATACTTCACTCTTGCTTGGACGATCGCACGCAAGCCCCGTATGAGCGGGAAATCCGGCATTCCCGGAGGTTCCGGAGGATCGGAGGATCGATCGGCTGTTTCAGGCAACTTGTCATCCCGAGTGCCGTTAAAGGTTTTATGATTAGTTTGCGATCCCACGATTTCTCAGAAACCCGGTGGCTGACTGGATTTATCGTTACTAAACCCAATGTTTTCGTATAAACCGGGTTTCTGAGCGTAAGTCCTAATGATGATGGCAAATCAAATGGGCTGCCCCAAATC
>JAICRN010000116.1 GCA_025937335.1 Microcoleus sp. TY_ISSM_2_bin.22 | reverse complement strand
TGTCTTCTTTAGTAGCATTGAGAATTACTAAAAAGCGGACGTGGGGATTGCAAAGCAAGTTTCTAATTAAGAAATTTATTCCGCGAGTAGGAGAGTACAGTTGTCCGATCGCAGCATATTCTTGAGGTTGTAAATGTTTGCCGATCGCACTTTTTACTGTCCAGCCGCTGACAATGGCTGTTTGCCCCGTTCCGCAAATTAATTGATTTGGTTTGTATAGGGGTTTGTACTCAAATTTATTGACGAGATTTGTGGCTGTCATGGTTTACCGTTTTTTGTACCGCGTACTACTATATCAATAGTTTGGATAGTTTGAAGGAGCCATCAGGCGGAACACTTCGAGAGTTCAGATAGAATGCAGCCAAGGAATAAAGAACCTTTAATGATGCTCATCTTCCTGTTGTGAACCACTCCTTTGTAGCTTGTTTCATCGACTTCAGTGCCGTGTGATGCGGCGATCGCACGGGTCAATGACAACTACTCACTCTCTACATCGCTGCTAATGTCTCAACTTCTGTTTGAGCGGAATTTGAATTACAAACTCCGTACCTTCTCCAGATTGTGACCTGCAACTTAAAGTGCCCTGATGCCGATCGGTGACGATCTGATAACTGATTGCCAGCCCCATACCAGTGCCGCTTCCAACCGGCTTGGTTGTAAAGAAGGGGTCAAAGATTCGCTGTTTGATAGCTTCTGGAATGCCGCTGCCGTTATCCCCAATTCGGATCTGGGCTCGACTCTCGTCGATGAGGCCCGTATGAATGGAAATTGCGGGAGTAATTTGTTTTCCCTGCTCGATCGCGATTTCAATGGCGTCAATAGCGTTAGATAAGATGTTCATAAAAACCTGATTGAGTGGTCCCGGATAGCACTCTACAAGGGGAAGAGAACCATAGTTTCGCAGGATTTCTATTCCTGGATGGTTCGGCTTCGGCTTCAGACGGTTGCCCAGTATAATTAGCGTGCTATCAATGCCATCATGGATATTAATTGATTTAACTTCTGCTTCATCCAGTCGAGAGAATGTTCGTAATGCTAAGACAATTTCTCGAATTCGTCGCGCCCCCTCTTTCATCGATTCGATCAGCTTAGACAGATCGTTAACCATAAAATCTAAATCCATCGCCTTTGACTGCTGCGCGATCGCTGGTGGAGGTTCGGGGTAATGAGTTTGGTAAGCTTGCACGAGTTTTAATAGTTCTTGAGTGTATTGATCGGCATGACCGAGATTGCCATAGATAAAATTCACTGGGTTATTAATTTCATGGGCAACTCCGGCAACTAGCTGCCCCAAACTCGACATTTTCTCGCTTTGAATCAGTTGAGTCTGAGTCCGTTGTAGTTCTCTCAGGGCCATTTCAACTTCATCCTTTGTCGCTTTTAGCTCAGCCGTGCGTTCTTCGACTCGATGCTCTAATTGTTCATTGGCTTGTTCCAGCGTCTTAAATGATTCCTGTAACTGTTGAGCCATGCGGTTAAACGACTGCGTGAGTTCTTGCAACTCATACACAGATGATTCTGTCACCGCTTGGCTCAGAGTTCCGGCAGCCATTGCCGAAGATGCTTGATTGAGCTGCAAAATCGGTTGAGTAATCCAGTGAGTGGTGAGTATGCCAATTCCCAGAGAGATACCTAGCGCCAGTAGACTTAACAAAATCGTACTTTGAGTATTGGCCTTAATTTGTGCCATAAAGTCTGATTCTGGAACGGTGACAATCACCAGCCAGTCAATCCCCTTGCCATCCCGAAAAGGAGCAACTTGCACGAACTGGCGTTCACCTTTAATAGAAAACTCAAGCTGCTGAAATGTTTGGATCTGATGGAAATCTTGAAACTTCTCTAGCAAAAATTGGCTTGTTTTCTGAGTAGTGGAATTTTTGCTATCGATCGCATTGAGTCGTTCAACCCGCTGTTCTGGCAGTTGCACAACTTTGTCTGCATCATATCGGAACGGTTTTTCTCCTGTAGAGGTGGCAATCATTTCTCCAGAACGTTCCAGAATAAAACTTTGTCCGGTTGTTCCTATTTTGAGGCTTCTGAGAAAATCCCCAATCATTGACAAGTTTAAGCTCGCCATCCACACCCCTTGCAGCTCGCCTGCGCTGTTGTATATGGGTTTGCCAGGGGCAATATACATCGTTTTGCCAGTGATGTGCGGAAACACTTTTCCCCAGGTTGCTTGCCTTTGTTGAACGGGAATTTTGTAGTAGGGGCGTTTGCGCGGGTCAAAGTTCGGCTTGCCAGCATTGATGACTTCGAGTCGATCGCCAGTTGAGTTAGTGCGGTAGGTTGTCAGCGCACGGTTATTTTCTACTTCTGAAGTGCGGATCGCGATCGCACCATCTTGCCGCTCAGCGCCAAAAAATTCTTGATTGCTTGTAACGAATGCTGTCAGGCTGAGATTTCCAAAAGCAGGAAGTTGTCGCCACAGGAACTTCTCTATATCCCTGCCGTTATTAAGGTCGATTCGGTTTTGTCTTAGTGCAGCTTCATAACTTTCAAATGCTTGAAAAGGAGTGGCAACCAAGTGAGTGAGATTTTGTGCGATGCGATCGCTCGTTTCGTTGCGCAACTGAGCTGCTACATCGTTCACTGCTTTCTGTCCATTCCTGAAGGAAAGATAACCGATAATACCCACTGCCCCCACTGTTTGAACGACGAACGGTACAACTAAGAGCGCTTGTAAAGGAACTTCTTTAAACAGCTTGGGGAAGAAAGGAGCCGATGGTTCACTAGGCATACTGGGATTTTTTGGTTAATGGTATCAATAATAACGGTTGAGTTGAGCGGGGGCCGATCGCCTTTGCAGTATCACCAATCATCTTTATCCTGCCGCTGCAACGATTTGTTATACTGCGTCAACACATATCTCTGCCTGAATGTCTTTTACAGCGATCGCCTTCACCGGAATTGAAATTACAAACTCTGTACCTTCACCTAAACTCGAGTTGACTTCTAGAGTTCCAGAGTGTTTCTGGACTACGATTTGACGGGCGATCGTCAATCCTAGCCCTGTGCCTTGCCCCACGTCTTTGGTTGTAAACAAATGCTCAAAGATTTTTGGCTTCACCGCATCCGTCATGCCAATCCCATTATCCTGAATTCGGATCGCTACCTGAGATTCCGACAGTTGAGTTTTGACAGTAATCTGGTTGGGGTTGGCTTTGATCTGAGCAAAACTGCGTCCTTTATTTGATTCCTCAAGGGCATCGATCGCATTTGCCAGCAGATTCATAAATACCTGATTCAACAGTCCGGCAAAGCATTCTACCGGTGGCAGATCGCCGTAATCTGTGATGACTTGAATTTCCGGGCGAGATTCGTTGGCTTTGAGGCGATGTTTGAGAATCAAGAGCGTGCTGTCAATCCCGTCGTGGATATTGTAATGAATCGGGCGATCGCAATCCGAACGCGAGAAGGTTCTTAAACTGGTGCTAATGGTGCGAATGCGATCGACTCCTTCTTGCATCGAATCGATCAATTTGGGTAAATCCTCTTGCAAGTATTCCAAATCTATTTCCTCCACGACTGCCTGTAGCGAGGCACTTGGATCGGGGAGTTCTTTTTGGTATAAATCTATCAGTTTAAAGATGTCTTTAATATAGTCTTGAGCGGGTTTCAGATTGCCAGCAATAAAGCCAAGCGGATTATTAATCTCGTGCGCGACACCCGCCACTAAATTGCCCAAAGCAGACATCTTTTCGGTGTGGACTAACTGAAGCTGAGACTGTTGCAGTTGTGTGAGTGCTGCTTCTAAATCAGCCGTTTGCTCAGCTACACGCTGTTCGAGATTTTTAGTTAACTGCCGTAGCTGCAAATGAGTTTTCACCCGTGCCAGCACCTCCTGTTCTTGAAAGGGTTTGGTGATGTAGTCCACAGCACCCAGGACAAATCCTTTCACCTTACTGTCGGCATCGGAGAGAGCGGTCATAAAAATGATGGGAATACTGGCTGTTCTGGGATCTGCCTTGAGGCGTTGGCAGGTTTCAAAGCCGTCAATTCCTGGCATTTGAACATCGAGCAAGATCAGATCGGGAGGATAAGCTTGGACTCTTTTAAGAGCGCGATCGCCATCGATCGCGGTTGCGACTTCGTACCCCGCATCACTTAAGGTTTCACAAACCACTTCTAAGTTTGCAGGGGTATCATCCACCACCAGAATTAATTCAGGACTAGACATCGGCTTTCTCCCTTGTGAGGTGTTGTTTCAGCAAGTCTTCAATCTCTTCGGCTTTAAATTGCTTCGCAAGTCGAATAACTTGTGAGGCAAAACTAGCGTAGTGAGGGTTAGAGCGAGCAATCTGCTCTGTGTGTTCTCGGAGCCGTTTTAAATTGCCTTTTTGGGCCATTTCTAGTAACGTCTTTAACTCCACAGCGGCAGGAAAAATAGTGATATCTGAATTTTGTAATCCAGCCGTCGGAGTGGATGGCTGAGAATTACTTGATGTCGTTTCATATTTCCACTCCAATTTTAAATGAGTGGCTAAGAGGTTAAATAATTCGCTAACTTCCACTGGCTTTGCTAAGAAATCATTTGCCCCTGCCTCTAAACTCATCTGTCGATCGGCTTGTGCCACTGATGCAGAAGAGACAACGATCTTCTGGTGTTGCAAATCATTTGCACTGCGAATTTGTTTGAGCAGTTCAAAGCCGTCCATCACTGGCATCACCAAGTCTGTAATCGCTAAGTCAGGTTGAGACTGTCGGATTTTTTCTAATCCTGCTTGTCCATTTTCTGCCTCACTGAGTTGGAATCCTAGTGGTTCTAACAAGTTGACGAGAACGGCTCGGTTTTCCCAACGATCGTCTACCACAAGTATGCTGCGCCGTTGTCCTTCATAACCAATAATTTGTTTTCCTGTTGCGATGGAGTTTTGCTGTGCCCAATCGGTGGCGATCGCCAGTTCCACCTCAAAAAAGAACTCGCTGCCGACTTCGGGTTGGCTCTTAACTTGGATTTCTCCGTTCATGAGTTGGACAATTCTTTGGCTGATCGCCAGTCCTAAACCCGTGCCCTCGGCTTGGCGCTTGCGATCGCCCACTTGTTCAAAAGCCTGAAAAATTCGATCCAATTGATCCGGCGCAATTCCTACGCCCGTATCTTTAACTTGAAATTTGAAAGAGCGAGTGGACGGATTGGCATGATTCTCAACTACGGCAACCTCGATCGTAACAGTACCTTTGTCGGTGAATTTAATCGCATTTCCCACCAAGTTGAGTAATACCTGACGCAGCCGTTTTTCATCGGCAAAAACCCCTTCCGGCAACTGCGGATCGGGCTCGTAAACGAAGTCAATGCCTTTTTGGTCAGCACGAATACGGCAGATTTCAGCCACACCTTGGAGGAATGAGGGAAAGTGAATCGCTTTAGGTGTGAGTTCTAGTTTGCCGGCTTCAATTTTCGACAAGTCCAACACATCGTTAATCAGCGTCAGCAAATGAGAACCGCACTGGTAAATGACCTCTACCCCATGACGTTCTTTTGCTGGCAATGCGCTGCTGCGATTGAGGATTTGAGCATAGCCCAAAATGCCGTTGAGGGGAGTGCGGAGTTCGTGGCTCATGTTGGCGAGAAATTCGCTTTTTGCTTGGTTCGCGCTATCAGCTACCAGTTTTGCTTCTTGCAGTTCTGCGGTGCGTTCCTCAACCCGACTTTCCAGTTTGATAAAGGAGGTTTTGAGTTGACCGGCCATCTGGTTAAAGGAATCTGCCAGCGATTCTAATTCACTAATGCCTTGCACCTGAAGTGTTTGATCCAACTGTCCTGAACTAATCGCCTGACTGGCTTTTTGTAGCTGCAAAATCGGTTTGGTAATCCAACGCGAAGTTAACAAACCCAGTATAGTCGTCACCGCCAAAGCCCCTAGACACAGCAAAATGGTGGTGCGAGTATTGGCATTGATTTGTGCCATAAAATCTGATTCAGGCACCACAACGACGCTCAACCAGTCGATATTTCGTTCGTCTTTAATGGGTGAAACTTGAACAAACTGCCGCTGATTTGCCAGCATAAAATCAAGCTGTTGACTTTGTTGAATGGCGGTAAAGTTGCCAAACCGATCGAGGATTGCTTGCGCTGTGGCACGAATTACAGAATTTTCAGACTTCTCGGCGGGAATTTGTTGCAAATCCTCATTTTTTAGGTCAATGATGTAAGGCTCTTTGATAGTTGAACTGGCAATCAGATTACCCGACCGATCGATAATAAAAGTTTGACCCGTCTCCCCTACCTTTAGCTCACTCAGAAAGCGATGAATCTTGCTAGTCCGAAAAACACTATTTTGAACCCCCAACAACGTTCCATCCTCGCTATAGATTGGCTGGTATAGGGAAATTGCAGCCTCTTTAGTGCCCTTGCCTAGGAAGGGCTTTGTCCAGGCAGGTTTTCCGGTTTTCTGTGCAAGCGTATACCAACTTCGTTTCAGCGGGTTAAAATCTGGTTGAGTTTCGATCAGGGCAATCTGTTGACCTCGATCGTCTAGGCTATAAATTGAGCGCTGCGGGAGATTCTCTTTGCTACCAATCCGAGAAACGATACTTCCATCTATTAGCTCCTCTATTGAGACGCTCGTGCCGTCAGGCTTGGCAATCGTCATTTGTTCGATGAGGTCTTGCCTGACTAACAGCCAGAGCATCTGCTCCAGTTTCGCTACATCGGTTAAATCTAACTGTTTTTCCTGAGCCGCAGCCACAATTACTTGTCCGGCAATATAAGGTTGTTCCACATAATTCAAAACTTGCAGGTTGAGGCGATCGCTCATCTCTTGTCGCAACTGACTGGCAACATCATTGACTGCCTTCTGTCCGTTCCGCAGGGACATATATCCCGTTAATCCAACTGCTACGAAGATTTGTAGTACAAACGGGACAATCAAGAGCGATCGCAGGGAAAGTTTGCGCTTAAGTTTAGATAGATTCAGGGATGAGTTTAGCACAGACATGGTAGTGGCTTTTATAGAAAATAGACTTAAGGAATTGCTAGCTTGATGTTCAATCCACCTTGGTAGAGCTTTCAAGGTGCTTAAATTCCTGGCTAGACACCGACGCTAACAATTAATGTCGTACCTCCAACGAGCAGTCGCATTAGTAAGTTGCGAGTGGTTTTCTTTTGTCACGGAAGTACAACAATCGGTGAGTTGGTTGATGTGCCGTTGGTTGGTGGAGTGGCTGGGAGGCTGCGATCGGCTCGGATCTGTTAGCCGACTTTTTTTTGCAGTAAATCGGGCGATCGTTCTGGCTCAATTTTAAAGGCGATCGCACTCGACCCACAATCTCTCAACCCAATTCCAATCGAAGACTACCGCTTACACAAAATCGCAGAGAAAGCCTATGGCTTCTAATCATGGGATTAATCTACTTGCCGTTTAGGGTCAGTCCTTTTCAGTCTAAACCGCATTTCCCTAATCCGATCTCTTAGCACAACTGGTTTGATTTCTCACTTCTCGATCGCAATTTTTATTTAATAATTCTTTCTCTTCTTGAGTGACGCGAAACCTAATAAATACATCGGGCTTGGGCATTGACAGATACCACAGCTAGAGATAGCTTAATTATACTGGTTAGGGTATTGAACTACTTTACCCTCTAGAAACAAGTCAGTATTTGTAGGTTCTGGAGAAAAAGAATTAACTGTGAGGCCCCGCGCTGCGACTTCTTTTGCAAACACCCCTGTTAACTCCTCTACTGCTGCTTTAGTTGCTGAGTAAACGCCATCAGTCGGCAACATCAAACTGGTAACAGACTCAGAAAAATTCAGGGCCCGTCCACGATAGTCAAGCCGAGTTGCGGCCTCTTACAAACCTAGAAAAACGCCTTTGACGTTGATTTGAAAAATCGGAACGTTATACCTCGATCGCGATCGACTTTATCAATATTTCAAAGTTACCTGTAGATTTACCTTAAAGTCTATCTTCTCGCTGCCACCTTCTCATTCAACCCAGCCTTAAGCTAAAATTTCTCACCTTTAGTTTCTCTTTTTGTGCTTTTAATAAATTATTTTAAGAAATTCCTCAAGCCAACAATTCACTCACAGCTACGCTAAAACCTGCAAGCACACTTTGAGTGTTAACAACTTCATCGGCATTAAACAACCGCCAGCGTTGCCCTGCATTCACAAATATTAATCTAGCTTCAGGAAATAGCAACCAAACCTCTAAACATCCCGATTCCAAATATTCCTGACCTTTGGCAAATAAATCTTCGCCGCTATCTTCGGGGGAAGCAACTTCCGCTATCAAAGGAAAACTTTGGGAAAATGCTGTAAAATTGCCTGATTCTGGCAGCAGTTCAGGAGTAATGTAAGCAACATCGGGACGGCGACCCTGTTTGTTAGTGCGACAAAGTATTTCTGTAAGAACTTCTCCTCCTTGTCCGCTGGATTCTTTATAATTTCCCCAGAAACGTGCTAATTTAGATTGAGCTAGACTGTGCTTGAATGTCATTCCTGTTTTCTCCAGTAAGTTGCCGTCAACCCATTCCATTCTATCAGCAGGTTTGACTAAAAACTCTTCGAGAGATATAACTTTTTCTGGCTTAGGTTCTGGGTGAATTTCGGGTATATTTTCTAATTTGGGATGTGATTTTTGCTCTGAGTTTGGGTCGGCATTTTTGGGTATAATTATAGTAGCTGTCATGCTAGCAACCTCTCTTTAACGATTATAATTGTACAAGCGAGCGCTCTCGATCGCATCTTTACGATCTTATGGAACTTGGTAGATTTTGTCTTTTCAACTTAGCCCAATAATTTATATATCATAGCAATTTAGAAAGGTGACTTTCATGATTCTCTCAAACCGTTTTTCTGAAGCCCTCACCTATGCCGCCGAATTGCACGCTACCCAACTTCGCAAAGGTTCCGGCGTTCCCTACATTGCCCATTTGTTGGGCACTGCTAGTATAGCTTTAGAATATGGGGCAAATGAAGATGAGGCGATCGCAGCTTTGCTTCACGATGCGATCGAAGATCGAGGCGGCCCCACCACCCGCGAAGCCATCCGCCGCCGCTTTGGGGATACCGTCACAGCGATTGTAGACGGCTGTACCGACAGTGACGCGACGCCGAAACCCCCTTGGCGTCAGAGAAAACAAGCCTATATCGATCGCATTTCTACAGCTTCTGGCTCGGTCAGATTAGTCTCGGCTGCTGATAAACTTTATAATGTTCGATCGATCCTGAAAGATTACCGTCAATTGGGCGACTGTGTTTGGGAACGCTTCAAAGGTGGCAAAGACGGTTCTCTCTGGTATTATCGTTCTTTAGTAGAAGCATTCCGCCAAGCTGAGTTAACGCCTATAGTTGAAGAATTAGACCGCACAGTTTTAGAATTGCAACAGTTTTCTGAAGGCTGAAGACTGAAGGTAAAAATCACTAATTATCAATTACCAATTACAGTCACAAAATGGCAAATGTTCGCTTAGAAAATATTACCCGACGCTACCAAAACGTCACCGCGATCGAAAACATCAGCTTCAAAATTCCGGACGGGGAATTTTGGGTATTAGTCGGGCCCTCCGGCTGCGGGAAATCGACAATTATGCGGACAATTGCAGGTTTAGAAACCGCAACTTCCGGTAATCTTTACATCGGAGATAATTTAGTTAACAACATTCCGGCGAGACAGCGGGATGTAGCAATGGTGTTTCAAAATTACGCGCTTTACCCGCACATGACTGTCGCAGAAAACTTGGCTTTTGGATTGCGGATGCGGAATGTTGACCCGACTAAAATTCAAGAACGAGTTGAAACAGTCGCCCGATCGCTCTCGATTGACCACCTCCTCAAGCGTAAGCCCAAACAGCTATCAGGCGGACAGCAGCAGCGGGTAGCACTGGGAAGGGCGATCGCCCGCGAACCGAAAGTATTCCTTTTAGATGAACCGCTTTCTAACCTCGACGCTCAACTGCGAGACGACACTAGAGCCGAACTAAAACAACTGCATCAACGGCTGGGAATTACCACAGTTTACGTCACCCACGACCAAGTGGAAGCGATGACTTTAGCTGATAAGATTGTAGTTTTAAATGGGGGAAAAATTCAACAAATTGGAGACCCGCAAAGCATTTATGCCAAACCAGCTAACCGCATGGTTGCCACATTTTTAGGCAATCCAGCAATGAACATTTTGCCTGTAATTTATACTAACGAATCCTTTCAAGTAGGAAATCAAGCTTTAGCCTGCCCGCCCTCGATTCAGAAAAAATTGCAGCCGAGAGAAGGACAAGGATTTGATTTGGGCATCCGTCCAGAAAATATAGAAATCTTTACGCCACAAACAGCAGAAGATGATGATGATTTGAAAACCGATGTTTGGGCTTTAGAAAAAGTTCCTCTCGATGTAGAGGTAAAAGTAGTGGAACCTCTGGGGCGAGAAACTTTAATCCGGGCGAGTTTGCCTTTGTTGAGCGCGGAAACTAATGTACAGTTACAAATACCTGCGAGTGTTCGCTTGCGATCGGGCGATCGCCTCAAGGTACAGCTTGATTTCAATCGATTATTTATCTTTGACCCCTCCACCGGTGAGGCGCTGTATCCTTAACTGGATTGAACAGGACTTACGCACGGGCGATCGGCAACCGGGTTTTTTGAGTCGCAGTGCCTAAGTCCTCTTCAATCTAAAATCTAAAATCTAAAATCTAAAATCTAAAATCTAAAATCTAAAATCTAAAATCTAAAATCTAAAATCTAAAATCTAAAATCTAAAATCTAAAATCTAAAATAGA
>JAICRN010000230.1 GCA_025937335.1 Microcoleus sp. TY_ISSM_2_bin.22 | reverse complement strand
CTAGAGGGAATTCAAGGGGGCTATATTAGCCGTGGTAGATGCTCAACCCCGATCGAATGTGAACCTAATTTTTGCTATATTAAAGGCTGTCATTTTACCCCATTGTCGTATTATTTTGATAATTTAGGTAGAATTTTTAGTCCCCGGCTTCGAGAACTACTTAATAAACGCGATCGCGCGGGCGAGTTCAACCCCGGTAGGCCAAGCGATTTGGAGGCCTGCCAGGAAATTTGCGATCGGCACTCGCCATTTTCCCGAAGACGTGTTATAATCTGAAAAGTTGAGGGCACGTAGCTCAGTGGATAGAGCATCAGGTTCCGGTCCTGAGGGTCGGGGGTTCAAATCCCTCCGTGCTCATTTTATATTTGTTTTGCAGGACAAGAGTTTCTGGTTAATTGTATTACCTAGCGTCCTATTTTCCGCTCAAATTTCGCTCCCATCTCTTCCAAGTATCTCCAAAACCAGCTCCCTGTCTGCCAAGTTTGCCCCGGACTTTTTGCGCCGTGCTTTCAACATTCCTGGGGTTTTCGTCGGAATCAAACTTTTTAGCTTTTTCCTGTTTTCCCATAGTTTTCCAAGCTTCCTTTAACTGCTCAAGCTGAATAAAAGCCTCTGCCATCCGCTCGTGTTCAGCATCTGGCATTTCCTGCAACGGCTTAAGCAAAATCCCTTGCGTCCCGCTGTCGGTACTGGGGTGGCAGATGTCGGCCGTGAAGAAAATCGGATATTCAATATGGGAATCCTCAACTGAGTAGCCTTTGTTGAGTTCAATCCCAATTCGGCCGCCCAAAACTTTACCCATAACTGGCAGCAAAGTTTGTAGACTCCGCACTGGATCTACCCGATCGCTCTGAGCCTTAGAAAGTAGTGCCGCTGCCAGTGCTTCTGGAAAGATCCAAGGCAAATCAATCGGAGTTTTTTCGATCGGGTATACCATTTTTGTGTTTAACGAGGTACGCTTGGGCATTGGGCATCGATCGGATTGCAGCTCACTTCCTTAATAACCGCTATAACAGTCACAAAATCACTAACTGGGAAAAATTCCTTGTTATTTTATGCAAAAAAATCAAAAATTTGGGTTGAGCAGCCTCACCCAACCTACTTTTAATCAAGAATCACTGCTAACTCAAATATCTTCATCCTCTTCACCTTGCACCCCCTGGAGAATCCGCGATAGCTCACTCTTCTCATTAACCGTAATCCGAGTGGGAGAACCGCTGATAATCCGTTCGTAACCGCGGAACGAATCTTTAATTTGCGGCCCTCTTTCAGTAATCGTGTATTCCCGAATTCCTTTGTCGTGCCAGGAACCGCGCATCTTAAACACATTAATTGCCCGCGACATTTCGCCTCGAATCTCTACATATTGAAGCATGATAATCGTGTCAGTAATCGTAGAAATATGCGAGTCCGTAATCGAATGAGAACCCATAAACTGGTCGCTTGTATTCGTGAAAAAGCCGGTTATTTCTTCCTGCTTTGCAAAACCCGTTACTCCGATCACAAATTGCCTGAAAGCATTATTGCTGACACCCCTAGCTAAAGCCGACAGCGAGTCTATTGCAATTCGAGAAGGTTTGAACTCAGCAATTTCTGATTTAATAGTCTGCAAGTGGTCTTCCAAACCCGCAGATTCCGGGTAAGTACACAGCAGCTTCAGCATTCCTTTCTGTTCCATTTCCTCAAAATCAATGCCCCAAGAATAAGCATTGCGGAACAACTGAGCTCGCGACTCTTCATAGGCAAACAACAGCGCCCGATTCCCGTTCATACAAGCATTCTGCAAGAACTTGCTCACCAACAGCGTTTTCCCGGTTCCCGTCGCACCCGTAGCCAAAATAATCGAGTCTTTAAAGAAACCGCCACCGCACATCTCGTCGAGAGTTTTATCGCCGGAAGAAACCCGCACGTTAGAAGACTTTTGAGTTAATCGCATCGCCCCCAAGGGGAAAATATTAATTCCATCATTAGTCATAGTAAAGGGATATTCGCCCTTCATGTGAGTTGTACCCCGCAACTTCAAAATTTCCATGGTGCGGCGGCGGCGTTCTCCTTCCAAAACGTTCCGAACAATCACTACATTATCCGACACAAACTCTTCCACCCCAAATCGCGCCACCGGGCCGTATTCTTCGAGCCGTTCGGTAGTCATAACTGTAGTTGCTCCTACTTGTTTGAGGCGCGCAACTAAGCGAAAAATTTCTCGGCGTACTACCGATGCAGCGTCGTACTGCTGAAATACGGCCGTCACGGAATCTATAGAAACGCGCTTGGCTTTGTACTTGCGAATTGCGTACTGAATCCGCTCGATTAAGGCAGATAAATCAAAATTTCCCACGATGTCCTGACCTTCGGGATCGGGGGAAGCGTCCAAAATAAATAGCTTGCCTTCCTCGATCAACTGTGCCAAATCCCAACCGAAACTGCAAGCATTTTTAATAATATCTGTTGGAGATTCTTCAAAAGTTACGAGCACTCCAGGTTCGTCAAAATGGGTGATTCCGTTATAGATAAATTGTACTGCAAATAAAGTTTTTCCCGTTCCTGAGGTGCCGCTGACGAGCGTGGTTCTGCCGATTGGCATTCCGCCGTGACTGATGTCGTCGAAACCCTCAATCATCGTGCGAATTTTTTGAACTCCTGCGGTTACCAATTTTTCTGGTTGCACCGTTTGACTAATTTCATTCATGTCGATTTTTGTCAACTCTCAGTATTCTTTAGTTGTCACTCATTAACCGCAGCTCATGAGTCTTTGTACCCAGCTTTTAGTTTGGACTCTTGCTCAATAACTCATGACTGCTGACTGCTGACTAATGACTGTCATCTGATTATCTTATGAATTTAGGTCTTCTTCGCGAAGTTCTTCATAGAGCAAGTCTAATCCTATCAGAACTTTCTCGCGATCGGACAAATCGCCAATAATTTTTCGCACCGGCGGCGGCAGGATTTTGGCCAGCGTCGGGGTTGCCAATATTTTGTCCTCTTCTGCTAGCTGAGGATTTTTGAGAACGTCTATGACTTTCAGTGCGTAGACTCCTTGAAATTCTTGTTCTAGGATGTCCTTTAGGGTTTTCAAAGCTCGCACTGAGTTGGGAGTATTTCCCGCAACATACAGCTTCAGAACGTAGGTTTTCTTCAGAGCACTCATGAACTTGTTTAAAGATTGATTATTAGTTGTCAGATGTTAGTTGTAGTTGTTATTTGTCTTAAATCCGCTGTTCTTTGTTATTTTATAATAATTTCAGCCTCGCGATGCCGCTGCCGAATGTCTTCTCCTTTCTTCTTTGTTAAAGTTTATCTTCTACCTTTTTTTTTCTTAAATTCTGCAGAATCGCTTTTACCTTTTACTTTGAGATGCCTCTTTCGGAATCGATCGCCTGTACATCTCGCACATATGAGCGATCACGTCAATTAGAGTCAAGCGGTAATCGAGCAATATTTCCTCGCTGCGCCCTTCTAATTTTAGCTGTTTGGCGAACTCGTCCATCAATTCCATGTGAATTTCCACAATTTGAGTCACAGGCACATCAGCAAAAAAAGCCAAATTCACAAATTCATCTATTTGATTGTTGACCGCAGGATCTTGAGAAAAATAATTCAAAACGATTTCGCGATAGCTGGACTTCAGTTGCTCCAAAAACTTTTGCTTCTCTGGCCCTGACAGATTTCGCAAAAAAATCTGGGAATTTCTTTTATAATACACACCTAAGTATCCTAATCGTTCCCGTAATTTTTCCGCAAGTCGGCGCTGTTGTCGGCTTAGCAAACTTTGAGCAGTCAATTGGGTCGTGGCATCGACCATTGCGGATGGGTCATCGACAGGAACCGGAGTTGAAAGTTTCAGAAATTGTGCGATCGCCCGATCTATAGCCGCAGCTATTTCGCTCGATCGAGCGGTTGCTAGTTGCACCTCAGCAGGGTGGTAAAAAAAAGCACAGCTTTGCTCTCTTCTCTTCTCGGCGGTACTGGCTGCAGCCTCAAAACCATCTGAACCTGGTGCGATCGGCCTTCCATCCTCCCCCGGCTGAGGCGAAAAAATCACCGCAGGCAAAAAGAGCGATCGTTCTTGGAGCTTGCTCAGAAGCGATCGCAGATCCGCATTGTCCTCAAAAACCAAACAATCAAGGTGGTAATTTTGTTTCAGGAATCCCAAAAACTCCACCGCCGACTTAATGTGCGTTAAAGCATAGCGTTCGCCCTTCAAAAGCTCGATCGCAGACCCTGCGATATCATCAGAGCGGACAAAAATACCAATAGAAAGTTGCGGAAGCAAAGCTGTAGGTGAACCACCTAAGTTGCCCGAAAGTGCTGGATCGCTCAGAGTTGATATCTCCTTTACAAAAAACTTAACATTTTCACAATCATCTCAACATTTATTTTAACCAATCTTAACCGCAAAATAGGCTATAAGCTTGTAGCACAGTAATAATCAAAGTGTACTTCTTTGTTTTTGTGTCAAGCACCCTGAGCGTGATTTCTGCAATTAAGCTTAAGCCTTAGAATACTTGCTAGTCGCCTCAAATCAGGTGCAGGCATCGAACTGGTAAGTTTCGCTGCAGATCCCGGGCCCTTGAGGGAACTGATATAAAACAAATAAGATACAAAAATTCGCAGCTACATTGGGTATCAAAAATATTACTGCTATAGATAGCAGACTCTCAGGTTTGTTATGTCAACCACCAGCCCCAGTCTCAAAAATTTTATCGAGCCAGTGCCGCTGTGCCGACCGACGGCGGCGCTAGAATCACTGCGGTCAATTTTCAGCTCCTGCAACTGCGATCGAGTCGCAATAGTCAACGAACAGCTACAGCCCCTGGGATTAGTTTACCTCCGCAGCCTTTGGGCCCGCGCGGACGATCGAACAAACGACGGGCAGGAAACTTTGTCAGAAAGCCCGATCGCGATCGAAGCAATCAGGGCAGTACCCGCGGCTCTGAGCGTCAGCGAATTCTGGCAGTACCTGCAAACAGAGGGACTCAACACCCCAGCCCGGCCAAACAACGAAACCGCCTGCTGCTCCTCAAACAGCCCGATCGCCCTCACAGATGCCAGCGGTCAATTTTTAGGAATGCTAGACAGCCTGAGCCTGCTGCAATTCGCCGCACTCAACAGCAGCTCGATCGGCAGCCTCACAGAACAGGCAACAGCCGTCAAAGAAATAGAATTAAGGCCGGTTTCCGAAGCCATCGCCACAGTCCTAGACGCTCAAGTCCGCTTTCTAGAAGCAGGATTGAAACCTTCGGAAAACCTCAACTCCCTAGTCCAACTGTTGGAAAAACTGCCCCTGCCCCTGAGATTGCAAACCCCTACCGCACAAATAGTCAGCCAAAACGCAGCGTGGCGGATTTTGCTGGGAGCAGGCCCAGAACCAGTTCCAGAACCAGCAGCAAATTTGGGCAAACACTCGCCCCGCAAACCAAGCCATTTAACAAGCGAATACAAGAGCGTGCAGTTAGAGGCCATCACCAAAGAATGCAGGAGCCTAGTAGGAGCACGTAGTTCGGGCGATCGCGATTCCACAGCAGCCACCAGTTGCCCGCTGCCCTTGTACGCCGCCGCCTCCCCCTCAACCTTAACCGCTCCAGCTTGGTGCCCCACCGCCGGCAAACCAGATACCTATATTTGCGACTGCCCCGTACAAAAAGGGCAAGAACGGATCTGGCAATTTGTCAAACAACCGCTCTCAGACCAGCTAATTTTAGTAATGGGACAAGATGTCACCGAAGAACATTTAGTCGCCAAAGAACTAGCAGCAAAAAACGCAGATTTAATCCACCTCAACCGACTCAAAGACGAATTTTTATCCTGCATCAGCCACGAACTAAAAACCCCGCTCACCGCCGTCCTCGGTTTGTCCAGCCTCCTCAAAGATAAATTGATCGGAGAACTCAACGACCGCCAAACACGCTACGCCAAACTAATCCATAAAAGCGGGCGGCACTTGATGACAATAGTTAATGACATTTTAGACTTGACCCGGATGGAAACCGGACAGCTAGAACTAATTCCCGAAGCAGTCGAAATAGCATCTACCTGCCAAAGAGCCTTTGAACAAGCAAAACAACTGCAACAGCAAGAAGAAAAAAACCCTCCCACCCCGAGCAAAACGGACGGTACAGCAAACGCAGAACCCTCCGCCCAAATAGAATTTACACTCGAAATAGAACCGGGACTGAGCCAATTAATTGCCGACGAACTGCGGCTGCGGCAAATGCTGGTTAACCTCCTTTCCAACGCCCTAAAATTCACCGAGCTCGGCGGCAAAATCGGATTAAAAGTAAATGTTTGGGAAGGCTGGATCGCATTCACAGTTTGGGACACTGGCATCGGCATCCCCGCCGACAAACAGCATCTGATCTTTCAGAAATTCCAACAGCTAGAAAGCCCCCTCACCCGCCGCTTTCAAGGAACCGGACTGGGACTGGTACTGACTCAACGCCTAGCTCGGCTCCACGGCGGCGACGTTTCGTTTATTTCCTCTGAAAATCAAGGCTCTGAATTTACCCTGCTGCTGCCGCCAAATCCTCCGGGAAACAGCGAAGAAGTCCCGGCATCTGGAGCCGCCGAGGAAGAATTCTTAAAACCCCAATATCAGACTGCGATCGCCAATTCTCGCTCTCGTTTAGTATTAATAGTCGAAGCAGTTCCTAAATATATCGAAGACTTAACCAACGTCCTCTCAGGTTTGGGCTACCAAGTAATAGTCGCCCGTTCCGGCACCGAAGCCCTGGAAAAAGCCCGCAGGTTTAGTCCCGAAGCGATTTTCCTCAATCCGCTGCTGCCCCTGCTGTCCGGTTGGGACGTGCTGACGCTGCTCAAGAGCGACCCGGATACCCGATCGATTCCGGCGATTGTCACGGCCACCAGAGGCGAAAAAGAACGGGCCAGTGTCAACAGGGCCGAAGGCTTTTTGAGCTTGCCGGTGGAAGAACCCGCTTTGCGGCGGCTGCTGGCAGACTTGATCGGTCACAGTAATTCTAGTAGCGCCAAAGTAAGGAGTTCTTTAACCGTGTTGTGGCTCAGCCCGCAAAACAGTTCCTCTCAAGGTTCCGCTTTACTGCTCAACCCCAACTACTGTCGCGTTTTAGAAGCAGACGACCTCGGCCAAGCAGAAATCGTGGCCAGAATTTGGCGGCCCGACGCGATAGTCTTAGACGGTACAAGTCAACTGCAAAACCCATTAGCTTTTATCGAACAGTTAAGTAGGTCTCGAAATTTGGGTTCT
Organism: Microcoleus sp. TY_ISSM_2_bin.22; assembly: GCA_025937335.1. Taxonomy (GTDB): domain Bacteria; phylum Cyanobacteriota; class Cyanobacteriia; order Cyanobacteriales; family Microcoleaceae; genus Microcoleus. The sequence continues at coordinate 926 of JAICRN010000230.1, read as the reverse complement.
CTCCCCTTGGTGACTTTAGACCCGGCAACTACGCAACTGGCAAATCAAGTCAAAGGATTGTCGGTATTTCCCTGTTTGGCCAATGGCAGTCCCGACGGCAGTGAAACCTCAGGCACTGGGTTGGTGGTGTCTGCCTTGTGGCAAGTGATTCAAGTAGCTGCTGGCATGAGTTGGAAGCCCAGCATTTTATTTGCCGACATTTCGACTTTACCCGATTTGCATCGAACTTCTGGGGAGAACCCGACGGGAGAATTGGAAAATCGCGATCGATCGATAAATGTCGAGATTCCCCTGCCTAATTCCCAGTTTTCTACTCCCAACCTTCAAGCTTTGATTCAGTACATCCAAACAGCAGGATTTCGAGGGTCGATCGCTCAGAGCTGGACAGAAGTTTTGCAGCAGTTGCAATATCAAAGCGTTGACTTAGTTTTGCTGTGCTTGCGAGATGCCCCCTCAGAATCAACCGCTATGCTGCAAGCGCTATCAAACTTGCGCCAAATGGCAGTAAAACTGCCAATTTTAGTCTGGGATTATCGGTCTGCTGTAAATTCCGAATCCGAGGCGATCGACTTTCTGCTGCAAGAAGTATCTGCCAAAATTTTGCCTTCTTCCTTATCGGCTGCACAATTATTAGATCGAATTCAACAGAGCATACAGGGGTAGCATAGGTTAACAAAAATTTACCCCATTATATTTACAATTAGTCATGAACTCGCCTAAAATGAGTCATTCATCATACAGCAGATTCCAGGTTTATGAAGTACAGTAGCAGCAGCTTGTAAACCAGTTTTTCAAGTGTTTATGATTGACCAAATAAGCGTGCCGTAGCCAGTAAAATGTCAACCCGGAGTGGTAGTTGTTGGTGAGAACTGACGTAAAAAAGATTTGAGTTGCAACCACCATAATTCTATAGGATTGAAGTCGGG
>JAICRN010000455.1 GCA_025937335.1 Microcoleus sp. TY_ISSM_2_bin.22 | reverse complement strand
GTGAATAACATCGGGGTCGCCTTGACCTTTGCGGATTAACAAACTATCTGGTACTTCCTTGAGGATTTTAACTTGAGCTCGTACCATTTCGGGATTGGTTTTTCTCCCTGGCGCAACGCACAGATAAGTCATTTGCTCTAAGCCAATTCCGAGAGCGTTCCTAATCGCCTCTCGATTCACAGGAATGCTTTGCAGTTGCCCAATCGCTACAGAACAAACTGGCAATCTTACTAACTGTTCTAAGTAATTTTTTTCAACACCCGGGGGGTGAGTGTGTTCGTCACAAAGGAAGTAGTGATTGTCTGAAATGTAGGGTGCGTCGAATCCCAGCCAAGAAACGCAAATTCCCGCAGGATATTGATACAGCACTTCGACATTTGTTGGCACTGTCATCGAGTCTAAGTCTATTAAAACATCCAAATCGTCTTGCACTACTTCCGCGAAGATTTCCCCGCCGTCAGCAAAGCCGTTTGGATATTTTTTAGGCCAGTAAAACTTCCCCGCCATTTCTTCAAACCGCTGCGTAACTTCATCTCGGTGGAGTTTACCGGTGACGTAAAGGTGAACGTGAGGGGTGATGCGGCTTAATTCGCGAATTAAAGCTTCGCTGCACCAACCTACCGAGTGGCGGCGGAAGTGTTTGGAAAGGAAGCCGATTGTTAAAGGCTGTTGTTTTGTTTGGTAATTGGCTGGCTTGATTCTGTTAAGTTGCTGGCGCTGCGGGACGGCTTTTTTGTAGTATTCTTTGGCAATTAGGCGGTAAAAACTAGCATTTTTTTCGCGGTTGTCTCGCAGGTGAGAAACTGCAAACAGGAAGATTTCGTAGAGCAGTTTTAGCTCGATTACGCTAAAGGTTTCGACCTTTTCGTAGCAGAATTTTTCGATTTCTTCGAGTTTCTGAATTGCCTGTTTGCTGACACCTGATTGCAGGTAGGAAAAGACGTAGGCTGTGGCTGACATGACTGGGGCATTTTCGCCGCACAATTCGCAGTATTTGTCGGCTACGCTGCGGGCTCCTGCAAGGTTGGTGGAATGGCTTAGCAAGTCGCAGAGTTGTTGGTGGGCTTCGCTAAATTTGGGGTTGCATTCGATCGCCTTTTCAAAATATGCGATCGCCTCCAAGGGCTTATCTTGTTTCTGAATGTGTCCCATTCGACAATAAACCTCTGCCCAATTCGGTTTTAATGCCAGGGCTTGCTGATAGCTGGCTAAAGCTTCTTCCAGCCTGCCCTGCATGGAAAAACAACTGCCGAGGTTAGCGTGAACTTCCGCCCAGTCGGGCTTGATTTTCAGAGTATTTTGATAATTAGCAATCGCTTCTTCGTACTTGTTTTGCTGTAAAAAAGAATTGGCTAAATTGAAGTGCAAAACTTCTAATTGCGGCTTTAAAGCTACAGCTTTCTGATAGTAAGCGATGGCGGCATCGAGATTGCCTCCCTGAGAATGCGCGCTGCCGATGTTACCGTAAGCTTCGGCCCAATCCGGTTTAATGGCGATCGCTTTTTCGTAGCTTTCGATGGCTTCGTCGCGCTTTCCTTGGCTGAAAAGTCGATTACCTAAGTTAAAGTGGAAGTCTGCACCGACTAGCTGTGGGTTGAGTTCGGATGTTCTTTTAAAACAGGCGATCGCTGCTTCGATGTTGCCGTGTTTGTGATATACTTTCCCTAAATTCCAGTGAGCTCCCGCTAAATCTGGACTGAGAGCAATCGCTTGCTGGTAATGGGCGATCGCTTCTTCCAAACGCCCCATTTTGAAATACATACTGCCGATATTGGCGCGCACTTCCGCAAAGTTTGGCTGCAATTCTAGGGCTTGAGAATACGATCGAATCGCAGCTTCATTTTTGCCTTCTGCTTGCAAAGCATTGCCTAAAGTGACGTAAGCGTGGATGAAATCCGGTCGAATTTTTAGCGATTGCTGACACGCTGCGATCGCCTCTTTAATTTTACCTTGAACTAAAAACTGTTCCGCCAGTTTTTTGTACGGTTCTACTTCTTGATAATTGGCAACTTGTCCGCTATCTGGAACATTGAGCGAGGTAACTTGTTCGGAAAGTTCGGCGGGGTTTGTAAACGGAGTATTTAAAGTCTCAGTGGTGGGCGCTGGCGGCAAATTGATGCTCGAAGGCTGCAAGCCGTAGCCTTCATCTTTGTTGACAGATAGTGGTTGGGCTTCGCCTGATTCTGTTTCTAATTCGATAAATTTGCTGTCGGTAGTTTCCCGCTGTTTTTGCGCGATCGAACTCGATAGTTTCTCCGCAGCGCTGGCATTTCCCGGTTGCATTTGCAGCACTTTTTGATAGCAAGCAATTGCTGCATCTAACTTTCCTTGCTGCTGCAAAACGCTGCCCAGCATCAAATTAACCGAGCACAATTCTGGATTAATGGCAAGAGCTTCTTGGTAATAATTTGCCGCCTGTTCCAATTGCCCTAACTTGTAATACATACTGCCGAGGTTCGCGCTAGCTTCGGCAAATTTTGGCTGAATTTCTAAAGCTTGCAAGTAAGTTTGAATTGCCATTTCCAGCTTTTCTTGACTGTGCAGGGCATTGCCCATTGTCAAGTAAGCCGCAGCAAAATTAGGTTTGAATTTAAGAGCGAGATTGCAAGATGCGATCGCCTTTTCAAATTCTCCTTGCAAAGCATAAACTTCCGCCAACTTTTTATGAACTTCCGCATCTTCGGGATTGAACTCTAAAGCTTTCTGATAGTTCTCGATTGCGCCACCGAGATTACCTCGATCTTTCAGCAAATTTCCTTTTTGAAAATAATCTCTCACTGCCTCTAAACCTACTAAAGAATTCCCGATCATTTGCTCTGCCACTCTTACAGGTTTTACACTAATAATATTCAACCATTTTAGCCACTCTCGGGATCGTACAGACCAAGTACAGCATCGATTTATATATTCTACCTGCTGTCTCAGATGATTTTCAGCAGTTGCGCCGCCCGCAGCCCTACCCTCATTTAATACTCCGACTACGGCCTCTAAAAACTGCCTTGTATATCCCTCCCAATCTGGTTGGCCCGCACGCTTCCAATTAGTTATCGATGCAAAATTTTCCACCCCTGACATTGAAACTAGACGGGCAAACCCAGCAGTTGTTTCCGGCAAAGCTGCCAATTCACTCGTCACAATCCGGCAACCGCAAGCCATCGCCTCCATCACGGCAATAGATGACGTTTCCAAATAAGTATTCGGGTAAGCTAAAACCGCGACTGAACGCAGTTGCCGGACGAGTTCGGGTTGCGGTACGGAACCGACGTACTCGACGCCTTCTGTTTCCTGACACTGCCGGTAAAGTTGACCGAAAAAAAGCTGGTTCTCATTGTCGTCTATTTGGTGTACTTTCATGCTTGAAAATACTTTTAATCTGGTTCCGGGGACAGCTTGACGAATTTCGGGAAAGACTTTTAACAAAATATCCAGTCCGCGAAATGGAGTGCTGGTGTAAGCTAGAATGGGCGGTCGAGATTTATGAGAGAGGATAGAAAGATTATCGGGGAAGATGTTAGCAAAACAAGGTGCGATCGCATTTCTTAAAACACAACTGCGATTGGATTCAATCCGAAAACGCCGGTGAAATTGCTCGCGCTGCCAGTCGCTGACAAATACAAAGGCGTCGCAAGCATTGATTTCTTGAGCATTATTGAAATCTTGGAGGAATACAAAGCCGGGTTCGTTATGAATCCACAAAATTAATTGAGTGCGATCGCCCAAAAGCGGCTTAACTTCCAGCGCTTTGCCAACTACATTGACTATAACTAAAAAATCGAGCGATCGCAGCAATTCTAAATTAGATTTGTCCCCCACCCTGCGCCTGCAATCAACGCCGCGCGACATCCCAGACTCGGAAGTATTGTTAAGCAAAAATACCTCGTTTCCCTGTGCAGCCAAAGCCTCAGCTAAGTAACAAATAGCCGACTGAGTGCCGCCCAAAGGTTTGCAGTAAGGAGTTTCAATATTGTAATCCCAAGTGTAGGTATCGAGAAATCCGATTTTCATTAAATGGTATAATCTTAAAACTATTGAGGAGTACCGAACATGACCACAGAACAAGATCCCGTAAAATTGATGAAACAGCAAGTCGGCTTTGCAGCAGCCGATCGCGTACAATCTGGTATGATTGTCGGACTCGGCACGGGGTCAACTACAGCTTATACTATTCAAGCATTGGGCGATCGCATAAAATCCGGTCAACTCAAAGATATCAAGGGAGTGCCGACATCTTTTCAATCAGAAGTGTTAGCCAAACAGTACGGAGTACCGCTGACAACACTAGATGAAATTGACAGAATAGATGTTGCTATTGACGGCGCTGATGAAGTAGATCCCCACCTCAACTTAATTAAAGGTGGCGGCGCAGCCCACACCCGCGAAAAAGTAGTCGATTACCTCGCAACTCAGTTTATTGTAGTAGTTGACAGTTCCAAAATTGTTGATAAATTGGGTTCGACTTTTCGCGTGCCCATCGAAGTTATACCCATGGCATTAACACCCGTGATGCGCGCCATTGAAAAATTGGGTGGCAAACCAGAACTCCGCATGGGTGTGAAAAAAGCAGGCCCGGTAATTACGGATCAAGGTAATATGGTAATTGATGTCAAATTTGATGAAATTGCCAACCCCTGCGAAATGGAAAAAACCTTGAATAACATTCCCGGTGTGTTAGAAAATGGTTTGTTTGTAGACTGTACAGATTTGGTTTTAGTCGGCGAAATCCAAGACGGAAAACCAGCAGTACGGGAGATTTCTAAATAGTCAAAACTGCCCCAGCGGTCAAAAAATCTTTGTGGAACAGGCATCTTGCCTGTTCAGGAGAATGCTGCTGCAATATGGCAGTTACCACCCGCAAAAATACCAAAAACAAGGTTTCTTACCCTATAGCAACAGCCAAGACTATTAAGAAATTCTTAATCAATGAAACCCTTGCGATTGTTACATCTTTTTTCTTCCTGACATCCGTTACATCCGTTACATAATCCGTTGCCGAACTTC
>JAICRN010000186.1 GCA_025937335.1 Microcoleus sp. TY_ISSM_2_bin.22 | reverse complement strand
GGGCGGGCAAGATGCCCGCACGCAGGTATGGGGCGGGCAAGATGCCCACCCCACAAGAGAGAAATTCTATGCAAACAGGCGAGATTTCGAGTCCCAGAATTTGTGGGCAGATCGAGTCGATGCGGTGGTGATACCCGCCACAGCCTGCGGCGGCAGTGCTATTCTGAGTTTGAGCGGGCGATCGTCCGTACAAATCATCGCTGTCGGCGACAACAAAACCCAGATGCAGGCGACTCCAGAAAAACTCGGAATCAAAGCTTTGCAGGTAAACTCATATTTAGAGGCGATCGGAGTTTTGGTCGCTTTGCGAGCCGGCATCAGTCCAGCTTCCTTGGGTGCAGACATCTCCTCCCTGCGTTGTTTGTCTGACTAAACTAAACAAATCTCAAATCTCAAACCTCAAATCTAAAAGTGATTAAGTGGCAGAAAAACTTCCCGGAAATCCTGAAATTGAACCCTTGACGCGCACCCAAGTTTTAGTAGCAATGGGCGTGACAGCAATTATGTTGCTGGCGGTAGCTAAATTGTGGTTGCTATTTGGATCGGTATCGCTTTTGCCAGTCAAATTGATAGGAATGGACTTGCTCAAAGGATGTGCGCTGGGACTGGCCATTACAGGCGGCAGTGCGATCGTTTATCGCCTCTGGCCGGGTTATCGCCGAAGTGCAGACGTTTACTTGGAAGTAGTGCTTAAACCTTTGTTTTGGCCTGATTTAATTTGGCTGGGACTGCTGCCGGGACTTAGCGAAGAATTGCTATTTCGAGGGGTGATGCTGTCTGCTTTGGGATTGAATGTTATCGGTTTAGTTTTATCGAGTTTTTGTTTCGGCATTCTGCACTTGGGAGGCATGGATCAGTGGCCTTATGCTGTTTGGGCAACGGCTGTTGGATTGCTGTTGGGTTACAGTGTTTTAACTACTGGGAATTTGTTAGTACCAATTACGGCTCATATTTGTACAAATTTGATTTCTAGCTGTGTTTGGAAGTGGGAACACAATGCGGTGAAGCGGTAGCTCGATCGCAATTCCAAAGCGATTGAATCCCGCCTGCGCGGACTATATAGCAATCCTAAATCAGTTTCAATAACTGGTTTCCAGGCTCTTAGCCTGGGAATCAATGTCACTCTTGCTCTGCCTCGCGAAAATCGAGGCAGAGCCTCCGGATCAGCGTTACCAGGCAGAGCTTGGTAACGAGTAGAATCATTTAGGATTGCTATAGCAATAAATGCTAACGCGCAAGCGGGTTTTGAGATTGAACGAACCGCGAAGACGCTAAGGGCGGGTTCGGCGAAGCCGTTCCCGTTCCCCGCAGGGGTTCGGTGAAGGGTAGGGTAGGAAGAGAAAGAGTTCACAGAGGTGAAAAGGCTTTAACCGCCAATTTTTATCTGTGTTAAGGCAGTTTGTAGCTGCTCGATCGCACAATCAACTCACCTTGACGCGGATCGCGGCTGAAAATAAAAGCTCCTTCTTGAGTTTCGCCGCTTGACAAAAAATCAATTTGTTGGTCGCCGGATTCTACAACTTCACCGTTGACGCGCAATTCGGCAATAATTTGCACTGATTCGGCTGTTTCGCCGCCCGTATTAGTTACTGCAAACGGCACGTAAAATTGCCCTTGATTTTCGCGAATAGGCGTGTTTTGAGTGACAGAAATAACCGGAGGTTCCTGCTTTTTAGTCACCCAGTTGTAGAATACGAGCCCGGTGAGGGTAAAGAGGATCGAGCAGGCGATTGCAAATGTCACCCATTCAGCAGGAGTTCTTTTTTGTTGCTGTTCGTTATTACCTTCACTCATACCGCCAACCTCCCCGCCGCGCCGCCAACAGCCGCCGGCAATCCCAATACTAACGTATAGTTCAACCAAATCGACCACGGGTCGTCAAAAGTGAGTTTGTGGAAGAAAAACATCATAAATGCAGAAGCCGCCAGCGACACTAAATAAGCCATGACAGTTTCGCTGATGGGACGCTGAAAAATCCCTTGCTGCTGCTGCCGTTTTGCTTGATAAGTAAAGCCTGCTACAAATACAATACCGTAGGAAATTAGCAGCGAAGCGGCGATAATTGCTAATTGCCTAGGTGGTGAAATACCTGCCGCTAGCATGGGAATTTCGTCAGTTGGGGCGATGTTGAAAGCAACGATCGTCGCGCCGATTAAAGTAGCGCCGATATCTGCTAAAGTTGCATTAATGGTAGGTTCCTTTTCGCTGTCTGAACTTTGATAGCGATCGCCGCTCAAGAAACCCCTTGCCAGGGCAACTCCCAAGGAAAACGGCAAGCCTTCAAAGATGATTTTCCCCAAAGTTTCTTGCAGCGGAGTCTCCGGCGTAATTTCCCTGAGCAAAAACAGGACAAAAGCCGCGCAGAAAATGCCGATCGCGATCGCTTCTACGGTATCGATGGCAGCTTCTAGCCAGCGAATGTCTTTAGTTTTGCGAAAACCTTCAGTGCGAGTCAGCAAGAAAACGACGATAAAAGTAGTTGCGATCGCGATCGACATTTCTGCTGGTTTAGTATGCGAACCGATCCACCAAACCTCCATCGTATAAAGCAGGGGAATTCCGAATAAAAAACCGCCCGATGCACCTCGAATGATGTCGTTTAGTTCCTTTGACCACTGATTTTTGCGTCTTTTTGATTTGTTCATTTTTTAGTGAAAACGCACCTCAAAAAAGGCGCTATTTAATTTGACATATTTCAATTATTATCGTAGATAGCATCTGCACTAAACTTGGTGCATAAGCTATTAAAAATTCCTCTCTATAAAATCTCGCCTGAGTACAAATTGCTCTCACTGCCGCTGATTTTATTTGCTCGTGGTTAGGCATTACTAACGGAGTCTTCGTACCATCCTGATTCTCTCGCACCATGACAATATGTTCGCCTTATCTAATAATCCGAAAACCCAACAACTGAAATGTTCGGATGACTCGTCTTTTAGAAGCATCGACAGGAAACTTTGACATTAAATAGCCACCTCTCCTTCTACTAAAAAAGTCTCGATCGCAGGTGATTCGTTTTCCATTGTTTATTTGCCAAATACTTCGAGGTAGCAGCGAATAGCTGACTTGACATCATCTAAGGCTTCTTCAGAGGTGTCACCTTCACCAACTACGGCACCTTTGATACCAAGGGGATAGGGTACATAACCATCGAAATGTTTTTCACTGACGATTTTAAATTGTTTCATCTTCGCCTCTTTATTTTTAAACTAACTTAATTCACCACACCCGCCCGATCGCATAAGCATCAAAAATAGCATCAACGCTCAAAATCGGTATCTGTTGGGCCATAGATTGTGCAATTATCAGCCTGTCAAATGGATCGCGGTGATGCAAAGGCAGTAAAGCCACAACCTCAATGTGCTGGAGATTAATCTCCAGTAGTCCGATATTGCTAACAGTGAGTTGCTGTCCGACAAACTCCATAAAAGGCAGACTAAAGTTTAGCCTGCCTATGCTGTGCTTAATCGCCATTTCCCAGATGCTAGCTATACTGACTAGCTTCTCGTTATTTTCATCCTCAATTAGCAGTTTGACATGGGCGCTAAGTCTAGGGTTGTCCGTGACATACCAAATGAAAGTATGAGTGTCCAACAACAACCTCATTCCATATACTCCTTAAACTCTTCTAGCGGTTCGTCAAAATCATCGGACATCCAAACCATTCCTTTAGCACTCCCAGCTTTGGATGGCCAGCGCTTCTTATTAGCTGGCGGTATTCCTACCAATTTTACAACAGGCTGGTTATCTTGAGTAATCGCAATTTCTTCCCCTCTCATCGCCGCTTCGATTAGTTCCAGAAGCTTTTCTTTTGCCTCAATAATGTCTACTTGATACATACATTAGTGCCTCCTTACTCTCAATTTCCCACATTACGATTCTAACTCAATTAAACAAATCCTCTTCCTCCAAATCAACCGACTGCAACTGAGCGGGAGTAGCCGGAATCGCCGCAATAATTGCATCGATTACTTTCGCCACCGGAATAATCTCCATCCCCAACTCCGGCACGGGTTGATTCTTAGGAATAATCGCCCTTTTGAAACCCAATTTCGCCGCTTCCCTCAGCCGCAATTCTAATTGGGAAACTGGCCGCACCTGTCCGCCCAAACCCACTTCTCCGAGCAAAACAGTGCGCGCATCAACCACCCGATCGCGAAAACTGGCCACAACGGCGATCGCAACTGCCAAATCCGCCGCCGGTTCGTCCACCTTCAACCCGCCCACCGTCGCCAAAATCACATCTAATTTAGATAAAGGAATCCCCACCCTTTTCTCCAAAACAGCTAAAATTTGCTGCAATCTAGCATTGTCCACACCAGTAGTAGTGCGGCGCGGCGAACCAAAACTCGCAGGGCTGACTAATGCCTGAATTTCTACTAAAATCGGTCGAGTTCCTTCGCAAGTAACCGTCGTCGAAGTACCGGGAGAAAATTCATCTCTATTCCCTAAAAACAACTCCGACGGATTATCTACTTCTCGCAAACCGTTGGCTACCATTTCAAAAACACCGATTTCGTGAGTAGCGCCAAAACGGTTTTTCATCGATCGCAAAAGTCGATGAGAAGCAAAGCGATCGCCCTCAAAATACAGTACAGTATCTACCAAATGTTCCAAAACCCTCGGCCCGGCCAAAGCTCCATCTTTCGTAACGTGACCGACAATAAATAAAGTAATATTTTCCCTTTTCGCAACCTGCATCAAAGCAGACGTACATTCCCGCACCTGAGCCACAGAACCCGGAGCCGATGTTAAACTAGCAAAATAAATAGTTTGGATGCTGTCAATCACTGCCACATTCGGTTTCAGCGCTTCCAACTCCCGCAAAACAACCTCTAAATCCGTCTCTGGAAGCAAATAGAAATTCTCCGCTGAATTGTCCTCCGAATCCTTTTTAGCTTCCCCGTTACTGCCAGATTTATGCCCGCCGTTGCTTGACAATTCAACCGGATTAGCAACGCCCAAACGCTGCGATCGCAACTTCACCTGCTGGCCGGACTCCTCCGCACTGACATACAGTATCCGATCCTTACGGGACAACATATTCGCCACCTGCAACAGCAGCGTCGATTTCCCGATTCCCGGTTCCCCCCCAATCAACACCAGCGAGCCCGGAACAATCCCGCCTCCCAAAACTCGATCGAGCTCCCCGTAACCAGAAGGCCAGCGAGACTGAGTTTGGTCGGAAATCTGCGATAATCTGAAAGATACCCTTGGTTGACCCTTCGACTTATCAGGGGGCGAACCGCCCACTGTCTTAGTTGTCACCCCAGTTAAACCAGCCCGCGATACACCAACAGTAGGTTGTTCTAACTGCTCGTCAAAAGAATCCCACTTCTGACAGCTAGGACACCTGCCAAAATATTGTGGTGAATCATACCCGCATTCCCGACAAATATATTGTATTCGAGGCTTAGGCATTGTTTTATGATAAATAGTCACCCTTAAAATTTGGAAAAGTCTGAGTTAAAGCAATTATCAAGCTTTCAGACCGATCGCCGCCCATGATTCAATTTGTGTCTTCTATGATAGGGTACAAAAAAATAACATTATCTGAAATGTAACTTAAGGAGTGCTCGGTAACTTGGAAAACCATAAAGAAAAAATTCTGGTAGTCGATGACGAAGCCAGTATCCGCCGCATTCTGGAGACTCGCCTTTCCATGATTGGCTACGATGTCGTCACCGCTGCTGACGGCGAAGAAGCTCTCGAAACATTTCGCAACACCGAACCAGACTTAGTGGTTTTGGACGTGATGATGCCGAAGCTAGACGGTTACGGCGTCTGTCAGGAGTTGCGAAAAGAGTCAGACGTGCCTATCATCATGCTAACTGCTTTGGGAGACGTAGCCGATCGCATCACCGGTTTAGAATTGGGTGCCGACGATTACGTCGTCAAACCTTTCTCTCCCAAAGAACTCGAAGCCCGCATCCGTTCGGTACTGCGGAGGGTTGACAAAAACGGGGCGTCAGGGATTCCCAGTTCCGGAGTTATCCACGTCACCAATATTAGAATTGACACCAACAAGCGCCAAGTTTACAAAGGCGACGAACGAATTCGGCTCACGGGCATGGAATTCAGCTTGTTAGAACTGCTTGTCAGCCGTTCTGGAGAGCCTTTTTCGCGATCGGAAATTTTGCAGGAAGTGTGGGGATACACGCCAGAACGCCACGTAGACACCCGCGTAGTGGACGTTCACATCTCGCGGCTTAGGGCAAAGTTGGAAGACGACCCCAGCAATCCCGAATTAATTCTCACCGCCCGCGGCACCGGCTATCTCTTCCAGCGAATTGTCGAAATAGGAGAAGTAGGATAAAGTCAGTTGGCAGTTGGCAGTTGGCAGTTGGCATTAGTTAAATTACCAACTACCAATTACCAATGATTAATGACTAATGATTACTGACTAATGATTACTGACTAATGACTGATGACTAATGACAAAATCCGATCCCAATAGAGTTTTGCGGCAATTGCCCTTAGTTGCAGGAGGGTTAGCAGGTACGCTGCTAATGGTCAACCGCTTGCTGACAGAGCAAATTACAGATTCTCAAGCTCGATCGGACGCTTTGGGAGTAATTGTCAGCGCTCTGCTGATTTTAACAGGTTTGCTGTGGCAGCAGGTGCAAGCGCGATCGCCCGATTCGGTAAAACTTATCGGCGAAGAAGGTTTTGAATTTGCGCCGGATTTGCCGGAGGCCGTGAAAATAGAATTAGCTTGGGCGTCGCGTTTGCTGTTGACAAATACCGCCACAAGGTCGATCGTAATTGTGTATCAAGGAAAAGTTTTATTGCGGCGCGGTATCTTAGGCATCAATCCCGAAGTCAAACCAGGGCCGATATTGCAGCGAGTGCTCGACAAAAATAAACCAGTTTATTTAGTAAATCTCAATATTTATCCCGGCAAAATAGAATTTGACTATTTGCCAGAAAATACCCAAGGAGTCATCTGTCAACCTATCGGCATCCAAGGCGTTTTAATCTTAGGTGCTAACGCGCCCCGCAGCTATACAAAACAAGATGAAAACTGGGTTGAAGGGATTGCCGACAAACTCGAAAATACGATCGCTCAGCACCTAAATTCCTAACTTCGTTAATATTACCCACAGTCAGGACACGGCAGTGCAGTTTCCCGACAATTAATCGAACGATAGTTACATCCGAGGGGGGTTCATGATTATTTTGGGTAGGGACACGGCAGTGCCGTGTCCTCTCGGTTGCTAGTGCAACCGGAATTGATATTACATCTAATATCATGTCCGGTCGATCGCTTATATTTATTTGCGAGTGCCAGCTTCTGCGCGAGCGAGCGAGACGCTCGCACTCAAATGATAACTGATTAACCGGATATGATATAACTCAAAACTCAAAACTACTAGCGAGCCCAATCAGTACCGCGCCACATCGTAAAAAACAAAACACTAGAAATCAGCGCGCCCAGCAGCCACTTAACAGCATTTTTAAACAACCCCAAGCGCTGGCTTGACTGAACCGCAGCGCTTTGCGTCTGCAACCGTTCCTTAGCCGGAGTAATTCTCGAAAGAATTTGCTCTTTCAATTGCTGCGGGTTTTGCGCATCCGCTTGTACCCCCAAACGGGTAAGTTCCCCCGCCAAATTCCTTAAATCTTCAGGAGTACCCTTATTCAGCCGTTCTTCCACCTGTTGCAACTGAGCTAATTGTTGGTTTGCTTGAGTAGTAATTTGCTGGTTATTTTGGTTGTTGACGTAGATAGCGCCAAAAATTCCCAAAGGTAGCATCAACAGAAAAACCAGGGCCAGCAGCAGACAGACCCAAGACAAAACCTTCAAAAAAACGTCTTCCAAACGTCTGCGGTCGTACCCTTCTCCAAAAAATATCAGGGCCATTGCCAGTAAAGGAACTGGCACCCGTTCCACTACAGCCCCAATTGTCTGCAATTCCCAGACGCGATTGCCAAAATTTGCTGGTATAAGAACTGCAATCGTATCTAATAAAGACAGAATTAATAGACCGTAGCCAATCCAACGCAGCCTGTAGATAGAAAAACCTTGCTCGCCTTGTACGTCATTCATAAAATAATCAGAATTGTTGTTAAGAAAAATCTCTCTTGACTCCGCCCAAAAACGGATACTTGCTTTCCGACAACAGTCGTGGAGAGTCAAACATTTTAGACTCTTGTTCAAGCTTCCAGATTCACCTGTGGAGTAAATCTCAAATCTCAAATCGACTGGTTTGAGTCAAGGTTCGGGAAATCGCGGCTGCCACCACCCATACCAAGAAACCCAAGCATTCTCTAGAATTTTTTGGGCATTTTCTGGAGTTGTTTTATCCAAAGGCACAGACATCTGAGTCCACAAACACCGCCGGTCTTGAATATTTCCCCTACCCAACAGCCAAAACAGAATGCGGTTCGGCTGCCAATCGCGAGTATTTCGATTGTATCTAAACTGTTGGGAAGTTACTGTAGCAGGGCCGCGAGGATTAATACACGAACTCAAATACAGTCGATTTTGCTGTTGCAAAATTCCGTGAAATCCTGCGCCTTGAGTGCTTGCTAATGCTAGTTTACCAGGAGACGACTTGAGAATAGTATGTCCTTTCATCATACCTTCGACATCTCCTATGGTGTCTACCGCATAGCGCATCTCTATTTCTAGAGCCATGCTATTTTTTTGATATTCATATTTCCTGGCAGCTTTGAACCCTGAATTTTTGCTAAGTTCGAGAGGCGCGCTCTTGTACAGTTTCCAATCGGCTAGATGCACCGACTCGGGAAACTCAAACGGGGTTGCCAGATTCTTGTTGGCAGATGGATAGAAAACTACTTTTCCTGCCACCAACAAAACCCCTCCCAAAGTAACAGCCAAGAGGGAAAGTCTAACTGGTTTCCAAGAGGTAATAGCCATTAGCAATTCTGTTTTTCCTTATTTTG
>JAICRN010000282.1 GCA_025937335.1 Microcoleus sp. TY_ISSM_2_bin.22 | reverse complement strand
GCCCATATTATTACTCTTCGAGTTTTTCCTCCAAATCATCTAAATACAAACGAATAAAATCCCCTGCTGCATCGGGATTAATTTGCTGTAATCCCCTGCGAATCTCTAGAACCGCTTCAGATGCCGGATCTCTATTCTCGTTAACCCAACGGTTAATGCTCGATCGCCCAATGCCCATAATCGCTGCCAATTGATTTTGGCTGATGCCATAGGTTTCTAAAACTTGCTTCAGCGCTTTTCCTGCCTTACTCATGGCTTCTATGTTCTCAGAAGCTCACAGCTAAGTAAAGATTGTTGACATTCGTCTACACTGCGGTAAGATAGTGTTGTTGACGATTGTCAGCAATCCACCCTGTAAACAACCGGATAATGCTTATGTATAAAAACTTCCTTGCCAATCCCCCAGCAACCGATACTGCTACAGCGACAGTACCTGTCGCGGAGCCTCCGCCACCCGACGATCGAGAACCCGTCAAAATCCTGCTGATAGGTTCTCCCAAAGCGGTGAGGAGCATCATTCACATCCTTTACTGTTTGGGTTTTGCCTCTGTCAGCGACTGGAGCCCGCTGCAACCTGCCCAAAAGCCCGGTGAAGTTATGAGCCTTCTCATGCGTTACCTGCGGCTTTAGGGGTGATATAAGATTCTTTGCGGGCGTGAATTATCGCCAACAGCTTGTACAGTCTATTCAGACTTTAAGAGGTGTTGGCGTTAGAATTAGACCGCGAGCGGTCGTTGTTCGCTATGCCTTTCGGGCGATCGCCCATTAGTTTGCAATCATTTATTTAAACCGAGAAAGATTATATGTGGGTAGAGATAACAGGGCTGAATCAAGTTCCCGAATGGGATATTTTGAAGGTAAAAGTTGAGGGTACTTCGCTGATTTTGAATCGTCAAGGCAGGAATGTCACTTGTTACCGCAATGCTTGCACTCACTTGGAATATCCGATCGACATGGGTAAGGTAAGCAGCGGCATCATTACCTGTCCGTTTCATAAGTATCAGTACAAGTTAGATACGGGTAAATGTTTGAATGCACCAGCCGATTCCCTGGAATCTTATCCAGTAAAGATTGAGGGCGATCGCGTTTTTGTGGAGATAGATGAGTGATGATTCATGGCTCAAATCTCCACTAGGGATGGAAAAACTAGAGATTGGAACAAAAAAGACTATGAAAAAATTAGGTTTGCGTTTTTCTGTGATGATGATGGTTGGCTTGGGAACAGTGACGGTGGCGAGAAGTCAGCAAACACCACCACCGAGCAATAGCTATACTCAAACCGTGAAGCGGGAAGTCTTAGCGAGTGGTTATCCCAGTGAGGCAGAAGGTCGAATTTTAGAATTAGTACGTTATACCATTCCTGCTGGGGCAAAACTGCCACCTCATATTCATCCAGGGATGCAAATTGAAAAAGTTGAATTGGGGACGCTCACCTATAATGTTGTCAAGGGAACCGCAAAAATTAAACGCGCCAATGGTAAAGAAGAAACCCTAGACGCGGGCCAAACTACTCGTCTGACGGTGGGAGATTCTTTAGTTGAGCCAGAGGGCATGGTGCATTACGGTCAAAATGAAACAGAGGATCTGGTGATACTGATTTCCGCTTCTCTGTTTGATTCTCAGAAACCGAAAGCAATTTTGATCGAGCCTTAATTGACTTTACTGGTGCTTGGTGGTGGCGGCTTAAAGTTTTGAATCGGCATCGGGGGTTCATATGGTGTCCGAGTAATTAACCACAATCAGATTCGATCGAGGGTGCGGACTGAAATCCAAACGATCGAACCGTTTTTGTTATGGTAATCAACGGGACATGATATCAGATATTCTCACGGCGGGTGCAGGTTTTCTTGCAGAAGTCGGTTTACTCGTTACCATGCAGAGCCTGGTAATGCAGATTCGGAGGCTGTGCTTGGTTAATCGTTGACTCCTTCCCAAGCAAATCGCCTGGGAAGGAGTTAATTAAATTTCAACCATCGGACTTTTCAACCTATCAATTTCGCGCGCCGCTGACGGAGGACAATCACCAAAAGTCCGATCGCACCTACCGCCAAAAGCAGCCATTCTTCCGGTTCAGGAACCCCCGAAACATTCAGAGGATTATTCGGCTTACTCAACTGTTCCTTACCCGATTCTACCTCTCTGTCAAATCGATCGCTCTTAGCTTCCGCTGCTTTTAGCTGCTCCCTTTGCGCGTCATTAACTAACACAATCATCGAAGAATAAGGCGTCACCACTTTGAAATTTTTAGCTACTGCGTGCAT
This sequence comes from Microcoleus sp. TY_ISSM_2_bin.22, assembly GCA_025937335.1. Classification (GTDB taxonomy): domain Bacteria; phylum Cyanobacteriota; class Cyanobacteriia; order Cyanobacteriales; family Microcoleaceae; genus Microcoleus. The sequence goes on along the minus strand of JAICRN010000282.1, from coordinate 5,136 downwards.
CGCATCCAGTTGCGTCAATTGATTTGAACTTTTCTGCTTGCTAAGTGCAGTTATCAACTGCCGCGCCGCTATCGGTTTAAAGTCTTCATTTCTGGTATCTTTTAACTCTGCAACTGCCGCCGATTTGGCGGTTTTTTTCGACTGCGGGTTTTTGGCATAACTCCAAACATAGCCATCGACAACGCTAACTGTAGATTGGCCCGAAGCTGCTGTCGTCGCCACTCGCTGCATCGCCTCTTTCATATCCGTAGCAACTCCGCCGCCGCTATCTTGAATGACCTTTAAAGTTGCGTCGTCGTAGCCGGGGGGCAAACCTCCCAAATGCACTGTCCACAGCGGTGCAGAGATGGAAAGTTTAGGTTTGCGATCGTCCGACAATTCGTAACTGTGGCGATCGCTCACCAAAAATAGAGTATCGTAACTTTTCTCGCCCCGCAACTGTGCAAACTGTTGCAGCATATCTTTGAGCTGGATTGTACCGTAAAACGTCACCTTTGCCGCATCGAAATTGCGTACATCTTCCACCAACTTAGGCGGCATTCCCGCAGCGCTGGCGACATATAAATCAACAGCATTTTGCACTGCTGCATGAGATTTCAACCATTCAAAAGTCTCTTTTACTTCCTTCTTTTGGGCTGCCATGCTGCGGGAAGTATCCAGAATAACTGCAAACTTTTTGCTTTGCGGTAGCGAGTAATCAGTATCACCCAGCGGCTTAGCAGAAATGATATTTCCTCCCGGCAGAACCGCCTGCTGCGCTGTTAGAGGTTGCTGTGCCACGGCGGGCAAAAACGGTGGCAGCCAAGTTTCTCTTGCTTCTTTCCCGCTGTATTTTACCTCTTTTCCGGCGATCGTGCGGCGCGTATTTTGGTTCCAAAAAATGTTGCGTTTTTCAGCCAAAACAGGCATAGCCCAACCCTGCGGCTGGCGCATGACTTTGTAAGTAAGCCACAGGTGCATTTCGGTTGGCCCGTCAGTTTGGGTGAATTCTCGTTTAGCCGGGATTGGAAAAGCCCGCAAACGGTATTGTTTGGGGCCAATTTGTTCTAGCAAAGCCGGATCGACTCTTTCTACTACCTGTTGGTTGTAGACTTGCTGGGCGGCACCTCTAGGCGATACCGTAAATACAAAACGTTTGTTTAAATCCCCAGTATCTCCCAGCCAAACTCCTGTAACTGCGGCGCTTTCCGGCAGGGAAAAGTAGTAGAATACTTCTTGCAAGTTCGGCGTTTGATTTTTGTAAACTTCGTAGAGTTGAACGTCAGCCCAGTCGCCGTTTTCTTTGACTGTCACTTCTTGCGACTGCAACCATACTTTTTCCTCATTGACATTCAGCAAACCAGCTTTTGCTTCTTCCCGGTTTGATGTTGACTGCACCGCGTGTTTTACTGCTTCTGTGTCGCCTTTTTGCAGTTCCGTATCGAAGAACTCGCCGTAGAGTTTTTCGGCTTTTTCCACATCAGCACTAGAGCCTTGATACAAAAACGGCGACATTAAAAAATTATAACTGTTCTGTACAGTTTGAGCCGCTCCATCAGGTAAATTCAAACTATTTTTGTACATCTCATAAATGTGGTTGTTTTCTCCCACAGTGCTGAGGTAGCGATAAGGGGACAAATAAGCATTGACTAAGCCCGCTCGAATCATATCAGACTTGGCTAATAAAGTTTGGCGAACCGTGTCGTTTGCGGGGGGAGTAGCCAGCATTTTCATTGCTGCAACTTGCGGTTGCTGCTGCAAAGCCGAGAAAATAGCCAGCCAAGCTGCTATGACTCCCAAACTTCCGATTAGCGCTTTATTTTTCCCGTATTGGGCAGCAAAACTCTGCCATATTTTCCGCCCGGAATGAATGTAGAGAAAGCCGTACAGAGAAGGCATGACAACGAACAAGCTACAGGTTAAACCAAACAATATAAAGGATAGCGGTATCCAAATTAAACCCCAGATCCAGCTCCCGTATCTAAAGATATCCCAAAATGCTGATACCCATGTAAACTTGAAAAATTCAATGACTACAGTGAAGAATCCATAAAGTGTAAACAATGCCACAGGTACAGCGTAATACATCAGCAATGTTGCCGCCCAAATGCCAACTACTAGCATTAAACTGTGGCATCCTAATTGCAGCCACGCACTTCGCTTTTCTCCGATTAACCTGAAAAAACCAGGCTGTTTATTATGGGAAGTTTGAAAATCTGAAATATTTTGAACATTTTCTCTTTTGCCCAGATATCCGTACAGCATTTCCACTAAAAATGCTGCAATGCACAAAGCAACAGTAGCGATGATTTGATAACTAGCTGGGGTGAGTTCTCGCAGCAGGAACAAGCGGAGCAAACACAGCAAAAATAGCGGTGCTTCTACGCCGTAAAACCAACGCATTAGCTGTAGGGGTTGCTTGCTAAAACGCCTAGCTCCTATTACAGTACATACAGTGGGTACTGCGATCGTAGCTGCCATGGTCAAACAAAACTCTAGCGGGATAGTGCCATCGATTGTCGCCATAACTAATGGCACTCCTATAATCGGCAAAATCCCCAAGTAAACAATCGATAAAAATGTCAAATTCCACAGCCAAAAAATTGTTTGAAAAATTCCATCAAATACCTGTTTAATTTTCATTAATTTCTACCTTGCAAGCTTTGTTTAACGGTATCGTGTACCTTACTAGCAAACTCTTTTACTTCATGATTTTCGGCTTCTAGCGAACTGTCAAATAAAATGGAAACTAGCACCCAATTGTGATTTTTTTGAGTGAGGTCGCTGCCGATACGGGACAAGAAGTTATCTGTAGTTAGCCGTGCAGATTGCAGCCAGTATACTGCTGATAATTGGTTGTTTTTGAGAGACAGCCAGCGCGCTGTTACTGAAGGAGTTAATTGTTTTTTTTCTATGCGGTTGACGGGTATTCCGCTGGCTACAAAACACAACTCGGGGGCGTGATAAGTTTGCCATGATGTGCTCGCTACTGTGAGCATGGAACCGCGCAAGTTGCCGGCGACAAATCTGATTTTTTGTGTTTGCGTGTCTGGATAGTTGCCAAAGAATTTTTGTTCGCTAGGATTTAGGGAAATCGAGTCTGATTTAATGTATTCAGGCAATCTTAAAGGTGCGATCGCCATTTTTGACGTTTCTACATGAGACAGTTGAGCCATGACTGCCAAAACTGTGACTGCTGCAATTATTCCTGGTTTGGCTAAAGGGTGATTTTCGAGTATTTCTGAGTTGCGTTTTGCAGAAATACCGCTGGTTTTTTCGGGCTGAAATTTCGGTACTCGTTGTAGCATTAACCAAGTCACAAAACAAGCACAGACTAAACCGACTATTCCCAGAGGAACGTGCATAATTTGTGCTATGTTTGGCTGTTTAAAAACTTCTGAAACCAGAACTAAGACGGCAACCCGCGCAGCGTTAGCACACACCAACATTAAGATATTAGCAGCGCCGACGGCTAGCCAGCTTAAGCTCAATTTACGCCCTTCCAGCCAGGTAGCAGCTAGCAAAAATAGCGTTCCGACTAATAGAGTTTTAATCCCGCTACAAGGCACGTCAACGTGAGCGATGCCGTTTTCCAAAACGATAATATCATAAGAAGAAATAGCTCCAACGTGCAGCATTGAGAGCAACTGTTCTACTACCTGAGCAGTCAGCACTCGCGCCGGCAAACCTAATCCGCTATTAAACTGACTGTTGAATGGTAAAATACAAGCCAACAAACCCGCAACTGGCAAGTTTTTTTGCCAAAAGTTCTGCTCCACCAATAAGCCGCACAGCCCGTAAGTTCCGAGGATAAATAGCAGGACAGTAACTTGTTTGATATCAATTATGTACTGAAGGGCGATCGAGCAAATACCCGCACCCAACATCAACAGCAGCGGATATCGCCTCAAAACGAAATTGAGTGAAAATCCCGGCGGGCGCTCGGAGTTCCCAATCGATCGCACTACTAATGCTACAATCAAAAAACCAATTACTATCTTGTACACTGTGGGTATCTCAACAAACGAGGATAACAGCCACTTAACTGCCGAGATATTGGCCCAAAACCAAGCAAGCGCCAGCAAAAAAGGAGCCAACCAAACTAAATTAACCCCTGAATTGGGACTGACAGCATCTGGAAGGTCAGAACTGGGAATATTGGTGCGCTGCATGATACCGCTTGACATTCACGTTGGTGACATCTTAGCTCAGCAAAATTAGTAATGTCTAGACCGATTATTTAAGTTTTGTCAAGCTTCGATTTTCTCTACAGAGGAGCTAGCGTTATAATAATAATTAATTTTAGCGGAGGTAAAAATGAGCGAAAAAAGTCCAGGATACAAAATTGTTAGCGATAACCGACAAGCGCGCCATCTCTATGAAATTATAGAGACATATCAGGTAGGCATCGAGTTGAAGGGAACCGAAGTCAAATCAATTCGGGAAGGAAAAGCCAATTTGCGGGACGGATATGGCTTAGTTCGGAACGGCGAACTGTGGCTGATCAACGTTCACATTTCGCCTTGGAGAAGTGCTAGCAACTATTTTAATCACGAGCCGCGCCGCACCCGTAAATTGCTGATGCACAAGCAGGAAATTCGCAAATTAATCGGCAAAGTCGAAGAAAAAGGTTTGACTTTAGTGCCGTTAAAAATGTATTTGAAAGGCGGCTGGGTAAAACTGGATATCGGTTTGGGTAAAGGGAAAAAACTGCACGACAAGCGCGAAGATTTGAAGAAACGCGAAGACAAGCGGGATATGGAAAGAGCGATGAAGCAATTTTAGTCATCAGTCATTAGTCATCTGTCGTGAGACATCTCCGAAAAAAAACTGAAACCTTTGGTACTTCAAGGTTGAGATTGAATTTCGGGAGATGTTTATTAGTCAGGAGTCATTAGTAATTAGTGATTGGTGATTGTCCCTAGTGATTGATTATTTTAGCTGGCGTTCGGTTAATTATTCATCATAATATTTTTCAATATCCTCAAGGGAGGATTTTGAGGAGTTCCACCGTCACTGCAAACTTAATTTAGACAGGACTTATGCACAGACTCTAGCTGTAGAGTGCGCTAGGGGCACATTACAACTACAGATAGTGTAAAAAAGGATTTTTTGCGTAAGTCCTATTAGAGTTAATTCAACGGAGTCCATCATATT
>JAICRN010000696.1 GCA_025937335.1 Microcoleus sp. TY_ISSM_2_bin.22 | reverse complement strand
AGTCAGCCAAAGCCAGGATATCGATGCTGGAAACAGTATTGATTTCGGCGTCTGGTTCGCCAACGGCGGCCGGAATGCAGTTGAAGCTAGAAACGGTGTTGCAGTTGACGGTGTTGGTGGCAGTTTTGAGAGTCATGGCGTTTATCGGGTAGTAGCGCATAGCGTGCGAGGACATTTCTCGGAGAGTGAGGTGGCAGTTGCTGGCGGTTTCGCTTGCTGTGCTGATTCAACTCTCTATACATTGAATGTTAGGGAAGTAAACATCATCGCAGTGATGCCAGTGTTCCACTCTCTCATGCAACAGTTTTTGGCTGCTGAATCTGATTCTAAGCGCTGGCTGTGGAAGATTGGTTTTATTGCCGTTAAAGCCTTACTGTACAAGCATTCTGAGCTATTGGAAAGGTGGGGCGATCGATCTTTGAGATCCGGGTGCTCGAAGGCCGCTGAGTGGACGATTTACTAACTGGCTATTTGAGGCGGTTTTGGGCGTTAGAGATTATGGAATCGAGACTCGGCAGAGTGTAGCTAACTGCAATATATTCTGAAGCTACGGCACAGCATTTAGGAAACCCGGTTAATCTGAAAATTCGATCCGATCGAAGAAGGAAGAAAGAATGAGAAAGAAGCACAGAGAGCTTTGTTTGCAAACAATTCACCCTGATTCTTTCTCTAATACCAAAGTCACCGGCCCGTCATTCTCGATCGAGACTTGCATCATCGCTCCAAACAAGCCTGTTTCGACTTTTAAGCCGCTCTGGCACAACTTTTTGACAAATTTATCATAAAAAATTTCAGCTCTTTCAGGAGCTGCGGCTCGGTCAAAGGAAGGCCGCCGACCTTTGCGACAGTCGCCGTAGAGCGTAAACTGACTCACAACCAGCAACTCGCCGCCGATGTCCTGTACGGACTTGTTCCAGCGGCCGGTATCCCCGGCCTTGTCGGGAAACAAACGCAATTCTAGGCATTTGCGAGCCATCCAATCGAGTTCTGATTCGGTGTCGGTGTCCGCAATACCTACAAGCAAGTTAAGTCCGCGGCCAATTTTGCCGACAATTTGACCGTCAACTTCGACTTGAGATGATTTTACTCGCTGGATGATGACTCGCATTGGAAATCGGTAATTGGTAATAGGTAATTACTCGTTACCAGGCTCTAGCCTGGTAACGCAGATCCAGAGGCTCTGCCTCCTATCTTCCTAAGTACCAGAGAGGCAGAGCCTCTAGACATCGGTTCCCAGGCTAGAGCCTGGGAACCAGTAGATTTAGTTTTTCCCAAAACCTTTGCCGCGATTGGTTGAAGGCATACAAAGACAGTTTTCGAGTTGCGATCGCAAAGTCTCGGTATCCAAACCCTGACCGATGAGAACAAGCTGGTTTTTCCGCTCACCTTTCCACTGGTCGTCATCCATCGAAAATCGCTTGCCGCTCAAGTGGAAAATATGGCGTTTGGGACTTTCTTCAAACCACATAATCCCTTTCGCGCGAAACACGTTTGTTGGCAGTTGGTTGTCTAAGAAATATTGAAATTTCCTCAGAGAAAACGGCTTGTCACTCTGGAAAGAAATTGAGGTAAATCCGTCATTTTCTAAATGGTGGGAGTGGTCGTGACCGTGATGTTCGTGATGGTCGTGATGGCTGTGGTCGTGATGTTCGTGATGTTCGTGTTGGTCGTGGTGGTCGTGGTGGTCGTGATGGCTGTGGTCGTGATGGTCGTGATGTTCGTGACTGCTAGAAGTTTCTTCAGATTGGAAATATTTGTCAGATTCAAACAATCCGACGCTGAGGACTAGCGGCAGGGGAACTTGCGATTTTACTGTTCGCAGAATTCGAGCACCTTCTTTGACATCGCGAATCTTAACTTCCAACAAATCTAAATCTGCTTCTTCAACCAAATCAGTTTTGTTGAGGATAATTATATCGCCGTAAGCTATTTGACTGTAAGCTGCTTGAGAGTTGAACAAATCTAAGCTGTAGTTGGCTGCGTCTACTACTGTAACTATCGAATCGAGACGAGTCAGGTCGCGCAGTTCTGTGCCTAAAAAAGTCAGCGCTACTGGCAGCGGGTCGGCGAGTCCGGTTGTTTCGACTACCAGATAATCGAGATTTTCTTGACGTTCTAAAACTTTGTAAACTGCATTAACTAAATCTTCATTAATTGTGCAGCAGATGCAGCCGTTGTTCAGCTCAACCATGTTCTCGTCGGTGGTGACAATCAGTTCGTTGTCGATGCCGATTTCGCCAAATTCATTTACCAAAACTGCTGTTTTCAAACCCTGCTGATTGGTCAGGATGTGGTTGAGCAGGGTTGTTTTGCCGCTGCCGAGAAATCCTGTAATGATTGTAACGGGCAATCCGTGTTTGGGAGCGTCCATCGCCGGTTTTGTCTCGGACTGAGTTGTAGATTGCATAGCTTGACTGTCAAATAATGTCGATCGCACTTTCCTTGTGGTTCTTATTGTATCTTAATTAGGACAAGGCCTCGTAAACCCAGTTTCTCGAAGAAATGTTGGGTTTGGTGGCATGGTATCTACGCATCAACCCGCAATCAGCCCGAGAGTGCAAAATAAGTGCGCCGCTAATTACGGGCAATTGCTAACGCGGTCGATCGCACTTTTTTATTTTTTTGATAAATTTTTTGTTCCGAGTACCTGTGGCAGTTTGCCTGCAACCAGTTTTCCCGGTAAATTCAGCAGCAACAAATTTGGGGCCAACTCAAGCTGAGTGCGATCGGTCAATTCCCGCTACTCTATAGCAATCCTCGCATCATTTGTGAATTTCTTACCGACTCCCCGAACCTGCGGGGAGGGTTGGGGTGGGGTAAAAAATTTACGACTCATTGAGGATTGCTATATAACTGGAGTTTAGACTAAAAAGTTGGCTCAGTTAGTTACTGAGTCAGAAACAGCCGATGAGGCAAGTTAAATTTCAGTAATTAAGAAGCTACTTTCGATGCTTTTGAAAGCGACCCTTGCCTTTT
>JAICRN010000573.1 GCA_025937335.1 Microcoleus sp. TY_ISSM_2_bin.22 | reverse complement strand
GGAACAGCATTCTCATTATCCCTCTAGCAATAATCAAATCGTCAAAAGCCAAGGAAACTTCTCCAGTTTCCTCGCACCCCTAAACAAGGATAGTTTTAAAGGAGTCGCCAGGGAAGTAGAGGAAAAACTGAGGGTTGTCAATCAAACGCTGGGAATGCTCGACAATATCCTTGACATCCAGGGATTTGACGCCATCCTTAACGAAATGTTGCAGTCGATTACCCTCAAAACCGGGGAATTGCTAAATGCCGCTCGCAGCACGATATATTTATTAGACGACGAAAAAAATGAACTCTGGGCTAGAGTCGCTAAAGACGAAAATGGCAACAACCTAGAGCTCCGATTTCCCGCCCATGTGGGCATTGCGGGAGAAGTAGCCACAGAGAAAAAAGTGGTGAACATTCCTTATGATTTTTATAACGACCCCCGCTCGGCTAACGCCAAAAAAACTGACGAAAGAACAGGATATCGCACTTATACAATGCTGGCGATGCCCCTGATCAACGAAGAAACAGGAGAGTTAGTAGCAGTCGTTCAACTGATTAATAAACTCAAGCCCAACCACGAACATTATGGTACTTTAGAAGCACAGATTGATAAGGTAGGTTTTACTCAAGAAGACGAACAAGTTTTTCGAGAATTTGCCCCGTCGATTCGCTTAATTCTAGAGTCTTCTAAATCTTTTTACGCAGCAACTCAAAGACAACGGGCCGCGACAGCGCTGATGAACGCCGTCAACGCTCTTTCTCAGAGCAGTTTAGACTTAGAAGATACCTTAAAAAGGGTTATGGATCAGGCCCAAGAACTGATGAACGCCGATCGCAGCACCCTCTGGCTAATCGATGAAGACAGAAATCAACTGTGGACAAAAATTCCCAAAGATGGCGTTTTAGAAGAACTGCGAATATCCAGTAACGCGGGGTTTGCTGGGATCGTCGCCCAATCTGGCGAACCCTTGCTGATTCCCTTTGACCTGTACGACGACTTGCGTTCAGCTACTTCCCAAAAAACCGACCAGCAGTTTGGCTATCGGACTTGCAGTATGCTCTGTATGCCAGTGTTTAATGCAGACCATAAATTGATTGGAGTTACTCAACTAATCAACAAAAAAAGACAAGGAGAATTCCCCCGCTACAACCCGGAAGATTGGCCGCACGCCCCCGATCAGTGGAAAGCGAGTTTCAATCGCAACGACCTGGAATTTATGAAGGCGTTTAATATCCAAGCAGGAGTCGCCCTGCAAAACGCCAAACTGTTTGCAGAAGTGAAACAGCAAGAACAAAGACAAAAAGATATGCTGCACGCGCTGACTAACGGCGTGATTTCTACAGATAAAAAAGGCAATATAGTAGCGACCAATCCCAGTGCCAAAAAATTACTGGGTGTCAGCGATGCCGAATTAGCCGAAGGTCAATCTGTGCGGGATTTGATTAAGTTAGAAAAAGGCGATTTTGCCAAATGGTTCGATGCGTCTTTGTCTCCCGAAGACGATAACGACCGCCAGCAGTATTACCCAGATCAAATTTTGCTTTCCTTGGAAGGAAAAGCACAGAGTATCAATCTCTCGATTAATTCAATGACCGACGCTACTGACCCCAACAAGGTCAACGGCGCGTTAGTCGTCATGGAAGATATCAGCGACGCCAAGCAAATCAAAAACTTGATGTACCGTTACATGACCCCCGAAGTAGCCGAAGCGCTGTTAGCTTCAGGGGATCATGGATTGGGCGGCAAGCGCAAAAACGTTTCGGTGCTGTTCTCAGACATTCGCAGCTATACCACACTTACGGAAAAATTGCAAGCCGAAGAAGTGGTAGTGATGCTAAACAAATATTTTGAAGTGATGGTAGATGTCGTATTCGAGTACGGAGGTACTCTCGACAAATACATCGGCGACGCTTTGATGGCAGTTTTTGGCTCTCCAGCGCCCCTAGAGGATCATGCTTGGTGTGCAATGCAAACTGCAGTGAAAATGCGGGAAAAACTGGCTGAGTTTAATCGAGAGCGTATGTCACATGGGGAATTGCCGATCGGCATTGGCATGGGCATCCATTCCGACGAAGTTGTCAGCGGCAACATCGGATCGAGCAAACGCATGGAACTGACTTCTATAGGAGACGGTGTAAACCTCGCCTCTCGCTTAGAAGGCGCTAGCAAGCAGTACGGCACCGACTTGATCGTCAGCGACAACACGTACAGAGACTACAAAGATCGGCTGTACGTGCGAGAACTCGACTTTATTACTGTCAAAGGCAAAAGCGAACCCGTAATTGTTTACGAACTCGTCGGCATCCGCGAGGGATACTCGCCAGTGGGCAAGTCACTAACCGCAACACAGCAAAAAATTATAGAACATTACACGAAGGGGCGCGAACATTACAAAGCTCCAGTCCACCAAAGACTCTCTGAGAGTGAGGTGAAAAATATCTTAAAGGATGTCGCCGAAATGCCGGAGGCAGAGATTAAAAAACTGTCCTACAATGTCGAGCAACAGTTGGAACACGAACTCAAGAACCTCTTATGTCAACTGAAAAAGCTGTCAGAGTACGACCCAAAAAACTTGTCCGAAGCAGACAAACTCATCGTGCTGTTGCAGCCTGAAATCCAACTGCTGAAATTGGAAGGCATCAAAAACCTCTCGGAAGACGAAGCCAAAATGCTGCTGCAAGCAAAAATCAAGCCGCTATCAGCAGACGAGATTCAATACTTGCAAGAAGGCGAAGTCAAAAAACTTTTGGAAGCCGACATCTCAGAACCATCAAATCCCAAAATCAAGAGGCTCAAACCCGCAGAGATCAGGCAGCTATTGCAGGCTAAAATTAAAAGTCGGGCCTGCGAGACAGTTGCAGAAATGTTAGATGAGGAATTTGAAAACCTGGGACTCGATAGGGTGAAAAAACTGCTGAGCGAGTTTAAGAAAGCCTTAGAACCAAAAGCCAAGCAAGCTTTTACAGACGCCGCACGCGAATTTAACGCCGTTCTGGACGTTGACCCGAAAAACAAGGCAGCTAAATTGCACGTCGATCGCTGTATGTTATTTCAACATCGGTTTTCAGAGGTACTCAACTGGGATGGTGTGTGGAATCTCACAGAAAAATAGCAGTAGCCCACACCAAATCCTCGCGGTAGCGTCAGGGTTCGGGGCGGGGGCGATCGCGATCGGGGGTGCGGCTCCCATCCGACTGCCAATTAACCTTAATATCCTGTTGGAGCTTATTTAAAATTGCTCCAACAGGTATCATTGTTAGATAACCCGACTTGAACTCGCTAACTTGCTTTTGCCCGATGCCCGCGTTTCGCGCTACCAGTGGCAACAAACAAAGCACTTCTACCGTGAGAAGAGCTTGAAACATAGTTAAGAGTTGCGCTCGCATTACCCAGTTTATGAAAAAAATCTTCGGGAAAGGCGATGAAACATCCGCTCAGAAAGCGGGTTATTGACCCCGCCCGCGTAAGCTTTAATAGCGTTGGCGACTCCTAAAAGCAGCTTGCTTTCATGAGATAGTCAACGTTGTAGTCTTAGATATAGAAAACTACTAGTATCAGTTATGGATAATTGGAATTCGCAATCGGGAGATATTGAGTCGGTAGATCAGGTTTACCAACTATTGCTAGAGATTGCTCGCAGTTCGCTGTCAGATATCCCCAGAATCCCCGAAAACATCACTCTAAAGTCTCTTCCCCTGATCCAGAAACTACAAAGCATTCAGCAAAGACCACAGGGACAAGCATTTAAATCCGATTCCTTTTCGGTAAACGATCTTGAATGGGTGTCTCAAGTCCGTCACCTGCTCGAAGAACTGACCGGCGAGTCTTTGTCGGAACGGCCAAAAATGCCGGAAAACCTCGCCGGCAGAGCTTTGAGTCTGGCAGATAAGGCACAAAGTATCAAAGAAACCATAGAAGAAAATGCAGCCCACAGCCCAACAGATGAAGATGAGAACTCCTTGCAGTCTCCAGATTCGCTGCTGAACCTTTTGCACCAAAGTTTAAAAACTCAGCGCGCAAAAAGCT
>JAICRN010000616.1 GCA_025937335.1 Microcoleus sp. TY_ISSM_2_bin.22 | reverse complement strand
TGAATACAAGGGGCGCGAATACGTGGTCTTCGTTGCCGGCGGCAACACCATCCTCAAGGATCAGGTATCCGACCAGGTGGTGGCCTACGCCTTGCCCGAAAAGGACTAGTCTCTCACGGGACGACAGAACGGCCGGAGTCTCCGGCCGTTCTTTTTACGCCGGCCCTTGTCTTGACATCAGGCGATGGAGCGTCGATCTAGACATCGCTCCATCGGTAAGTGCCGATGAGTGCTGACCGACGCCCCTCGCACGGATTCCCAATTGATGACCAAGCTCTTTCTGCGGAAGCCTGCCTAGCCATTGAATTAAGCTTGGCGGCCCAAGGAAATTCCTTGGCAAGAACTACGCAATAAGCGCTTAAGTCATAGCGACCCACACCCTTCGTGTCCATCCAGTATCTGATGCAGCTATTACGAATAAAGCGAGCAGTACGAATGGCTTCGTCTAGCCGTTCGTACTGCTCGCTCTTTCCTTCTAGCTTGGCTTCAAATACTAACATTTACGTCCTTGAACTGGATATAAAAACCATAATACAGTTTTGTCAAAATTAAAGCCGTCAAGCGAAGGACGGGGCTTTAGACCCAAATTTTTGGTAAAAGTAAAAACTCCCAAAGCAATCTCACGCACTCCATCACACCCCAAACCCGATAAACTACTAATAGAGAAACTCAATCCAACCCTATATCCAGAGTCGGTAGTTGTGAATGGCGCGCCCTCAAAGTCCTTGCCTCAGTATAGCGATCGCTCGCCTGAGAACCGCTGGGGCAAACCATTTTGCCACTTGGGTTCTACAAGCTCCCTATCCCAGCGGGTACGTTCACCACGACTGTATGTGGCCCGATACCCTATCCCAATCATGGAAAGCTTGGCAGGAAATGTTTTCGCCCTCCGGGACAATTCACGAATTGCCCCTAAATCCTGATGGCAGTTTCGTGTCGCCGGAAAACAACCAGAATATACTGGTAGAAACTGAACAACGAAGTCTTCATTCGCTCGACCTCGCTTCACCGACGCCCTCTGTGCCGCTCCACCTCGGTCAACGGGGGTGGGGCGACAAGGGGGATCGGCATCCGCCTCGGCCACCGGCAAGCTACAGCAGCCGCCTGATGCAGCATTTGGGGATTAATCTTTGGCAGTGGCTGTTTGAAGGGCCGATTCAGGGTAGTCTCCAGGAAAGTAAAGGTATCGCGATCGGGCAAAATCTACCCCTGCGAGTGCGCGTAGACTTGCGCGAACCGTATTTAATTGCTTTACCTTGGGAAATTATGCAGCCTCAAGCCGGTCAACCGGCAATTTCTCTGTCCCAACAACTGCTGTTCAGCCGCACTACCAGCAATGTTGAACCTTTGCCACCTCTGCATCCTGCGGAGTCGCTCAACATTTTGCTAGTTTTGGGACAAGCAGAACCCGGCCGCGGTGCTAATTCTCAATTTTCCAGCAGCAATAACCGTCATTTGCAGTTGGAAGCAGAAGCACTCGCCCTAGCTGGCGTTCTGGAGAGCGCTTTTCAAACCGACGACAGCGGCAAATATTCGGATATCAGCGTTCCGAGTCGCGTCGATACTCTGATCGAACCTAATGCGGCGGAACTAATTTCTCGGCTGGAAACGCAAGCTTATAACATTCTGTTTTACGCCGGCCACGGGATACCGGGCCCCGACGGCGGTTTGCTGTTTTTGGGGCCGGAAACCGCGATTAATGGCACTGAACTGGCTCAGGTTTTAGTTCGGTGTCGGGTGACTCTGGCGGTGTTTAATGCCTGCTGGGGAGCTCAGCCGGCGGTGGAGAGGCTGCACTCAACTAACGGCCAGCAACAGGCGATCGCCCGCAGCAGTTTGGCTGAGGTACTGATCCATCACGGGGTGCCGGCGGTATTGGGGATGCGGGACTCGATCGCCGATCGCGAGGCCCTGAGTTTTATCCAAAGTTTTGCTCAAGCTTTGGCCGGACGGATGTCGGTCGATCGGGCCGTCGCCGTTGCCAGACAGCAGTTATTGACCCTCTACAAGTTCAATCAACCGGCTTGGACGCTGCCTGTGCTGTATATGCACCCTGAGTTTGACGGTCAGCTAACTGAGCCGGTTGATGATCTCAAAACTGAGTTGCCTTTAAATTCTTCTACTTGGCTGGGACGGTTGCCGTCTTGTGCTTATTTGCGGGGGCGCGATCGACCAAATGCCAAATCCACCGACTCGACCAATCAGGTTTGGCCGATTCGCGCGGGCATGGTTCGAGTCGGACGCTGGGAAGAAAACGACGTAGTGATTCGAGAACAGTGGGTTTCTCAAAAACACGCCGAGATTTTCTGCAGAAACAGTATCGGAGATAGCCGGGAAGAACCTAGCTACTTCCTGCGGGATTTTTCTCGCTACGGGACTCTAGTTTTGGGCTCTGAGGGATGGCTGAGAGTTCACCACCAAGAATTGCTGCTGCGCAGCGGCACTCAACTAAAATTTGGCAGTTCTCAAGGTCAGATTTTTGAGTTTACTATTGAGGTTCCCAAAACTTCGGGCTACAGTGAGACTGATTGCGGAACGAATTAAGATACGGGTGTAGCTAATGAAGGCGAGGGGCGAGCGGCACAGCAAAGTTCTGGGCGTTGAATCTCCACTCTGAATTTAAAAGAGTTACTTACCACTGATAGCTCGCAACTAGCTCTTGGCACAGTCCCCCTTCTATAATTTTCCTTTTCCCCCTGAGGTATTACATCATGGCTACCCAATCTCCTGATTCTCAATATTTTAGCGACTCACAAACTCAAGCCCAGATGGAACTTCTCGCCACAATAGTTCAGACTGATGTTGCCTATCCCTGGAATCCTGCACAGCTTGAATCAGAATCTTATTTGAGTGCCCTAGAGCAGGAGTTTGCGCTGTCTGATTGCTTCAGCGACAGCGATATTGCCCTAAAGTCGCAAGTTTTATTTTCGCAATTAGAACAAGTTTGGCTGACGACTGCTCTGCAAAAGTCTTTGCGCGAAAAATTTGCTCGCGTTCCTCAAGATTTTCTGGCCAGCATCGCTCAAAGCGTACAAAACGCAACTGTTAAGTATCAATCTTTAGCTGACCAAATGGTAGAGTGCGTGTTAGATATTTTGCCTCAGTGGGGTGAGGAAGACTTGCAGGTGTTGGCGCGTCCTTTGGCTTATGCCATGCGAGATGTTGATTCGGAAGGCGTGGAACTGGTCATGGCGACTAAAAGACCTTGGGCCCAATTGTCGGAAATAGAACAAGCTAGAGTTAGTTTGGCTGTCGCCCGCTATGCAATCTCGCAATTAGCAATTGCTGATTAGTTCTTTGATGGCTGAGTTTTTGTGCTGCGATAGCAGTAATTTTTTTAAATTAATATACAATTAATCTACCTTTAGTTAGATGTCAAAATCGTCTAATTGTTAAACCAAATAGGATTGCTATAGTTTGATATAGCAATCCTATTTGGTTTGTAGACAATATAATTTTTTTGAAAGATAGCAACGGCAGCCGACGGTTAGGACTGAGATGTTGGAGCATTTTCAATCAGCTTTTTATCGGCGGTGTTGGATCGACAACCCACAAGAAATATTTTTTATTGTGGAACAGGGATCTTGCCTATTGGTGACATTGGTGCAAGAT
>JAICRN010000723.1 GCA_025937335.1 Microcoleus sp. TY_ISSM_2_bin.22 | reverse complement strand
TCCAGAAATTAACGACATCGCCGATGAATTTCCAAGCGGGACGAATGCCGAGTTTTGAGTCGAAGTTTTCGTAGTTAAACTCTGGGCCCCAGTAGTTAGCGGGATCTTCGGGATAGTGTTTGTCGCGGTAGTACCAATAATTGCGATCGATTAGCAATAAGGAACATTCTTCATCGCAGTGGTTATAAATCCCATCCAGAATCACCCGAATGCCCCGTCCGTGGCACTCGTCAATCAATTGCTTCAAATCTGCGGTTGCGCCGTAACTGGACTCTACGGCAAAGAAATCGCGGACTTTGTAGCCCCAGCTATAATCACCCGGATATTCATTAACTGGCATTAGTTCGATCGCATTTATCCCTGAATCGCACAGATAATTTAATTTCTCGATAACCTGCTGGAATTTACTGCGGCTGTCAGAAACCTCTGCGCCCCACAAATCAGCAACGTGCAGTTCGTGAATAACTAATTCTTCATTTTCTGGGAGTTTTTTGTCGTCGTGCTGCCAAACTGCGAATTGCACTTCTATGAGTAGTGCGGTCAATTTCAGTGGCGTGGGGATCGTTGATTTCTACCCGTTCGTCGAGTTCAAAATAGGGACTTTGCGATTGAACTAAGAATTTATATTGATAAATACCGTCTTCTAACTGAATTTTAGTGCGGAAATCTTTATCATCTTTTTGTCAGGGAATTTCATCCCATTTGGAAAATGAGCCGCTGTAGCTGCTTTGTTGTTGGTAGCGAAGACTTTGAATTCGATTGCTGCGGCCATGAATACCTTATTGGCAGAACTTATAACTGTGATTAGTATTCATTTTTACAATTTGGCAAATCTGTCGCCATCCTTCTGAAGAGTTAAACCTGTAACTCTTATGTTTTAGGGTGCTTATGGGCAGCCGCAGGATTTAGTAATATCTGCCCATCAGCACCCGGAGGCTAGATTTAAATCTAAAATGTAGTTAAAGTAACTAAAAATTATTAAGCGCTGTTTATGAAAATTAATTTAACTTTTGATAACTAGATAAATCGTGATAAGAATTTAATAATTGTAACTAAAGGAACATTTTTTCGTTGACAGAGCTAATACTGTAGAAAGATGTCATTTTAGGCGGAAAATGGGAGGATCGGCTTGTAATTGGAAGGCAAGGGAAACCAGAAAAATCAATGCTTTATGCAACTGGATTTTCGCGCGATCGACTTTAAGTCAAGTTTGAGCCGAGAATGGCAATGATTATTTTTGCTTATACCTTGGTAGGACTTGTTTAGTAGTTTTTCACTAGCCAACTTTGTAGAACCAAAATCAGCTTTAACGACTGCTGCTACCTCAGTAATTGGTAATCGGTGAAAATCTCATCCGTCCCTGTTACCCGTTAGATATTCCGAGTAGCGTCTCTAGGGTTCTAAAAGTTTAATTGGGGATGTTGGCAAATTACCGTTACTGTAAAACTCTGGAGTGTTAAAAATGCTAAAACAAATGTGTTGGTTGCCCAGATTGGGAGGGAATGGAGAAAAGATATTGCACTTGCGCACCGAAGCCCGTCAAGCGTGGCGGCCTTATACAGCTTTTCCGCAGTACGCTGCACCCGACTACCGGGAACCGGGCGGTTCTAACGGATGGGCAACGTTTCAGAAGCTGAAAACTCAAGGGTGGAATTTAATATCGACTGAAGAAGGGCAGCAGTCGATTTTTGGTGAACAGAAAAGTGCTTAAAAAAACAGAAACCGCCAGAAAAAAGAAGAGGTAAAATCCTCTTCTTTTTATTAATTTTGGACGCAGAAACGGTTTTTTTTACCATCATACTTCGTTGAAGCGGTAAGGTGCGTACTGCCCACCCTAGATAATTTTGAGATGGTTGCCCGTTGCAAGTAAATTAGGCGATCGCCGTTTCCCTGTCTGCTGTAAGTGGTACGTTATCGACCACTGGCTGGTGAGTTTTCAAGTTGAACCGGTACCCGTGGGGGAGGATGTGCAACTTGGCGCCGCAAATCGCTAAACCCTCATCCTTCAACCGTCCATCTATATTGTCGTGGAGTTTTTCCGACTCGTCGATGATTGTTACAGCGCTTTCGCCAATAACTTCCAACTCGTCACCGCTGACTAAAATAGCTGTATTTTCGTCAATACCAAATCCCAACACGGCCGGTTGCAGCAAAAGTGCGGTAACTAAGCGTCCCAGACGACCTCGCTGGGCGAAATGCTGGTCGATGACAACTCCAGGAAGGAAACCCATTCCCGGGCCCATTGCTACCACATCAACGCGGGGATTTGTCTCCGAGTCTCCTTCAATAATCATCATGTCTGGCATCATCGCCGCGCCGGCACTGGTGCCGCCAATGATAATCCCTTCCGAGTAGCGTTTGTGCATAGCTGCGTCGAGTTTGGTGTCTTTCAAGCAGCTAATAATCCGCGCTTGATCTCCGCCGGTAAAGAATATGCCAGTCGCTTGTTCGATCGCTTCTAAATACTCAGGATTGTTGGCATCTTCGGGTCTCTGGGTGTCAACAACTCGCACATCTTCAGCGCCGAGTCGCTCAAACACTCGGATGTAATTATCTCCTACTTCTCCCGGCAGGCTGGTCGCAGCCGTCATCACTACAATGCGGGCTTTAGTGCCTCCGGCGCACCGCAAGAATTCCCGCAGAATTTTACACTCCCCCTCTTTGTCTTCTGCGCCCCCAATAATTAGCAACTTCCCCTGATTTTCGTTGCTGGCCATATTATCTCCACTTTTAATTTATTAAATTTCAGTAAAACACAAAATTCT
>JAICRN010000719.1 GCA_025937335.1 Microcoleus sp. TY_ISSM_2_bin.22 | reverse complement strand
GTAGTAGCTCCCCGAATCATGGGCAATCTCACCGGATTGAGCCCGGTAATTATTTTCACCGCTTTGCTGTTAGGAGGTAGAGTGGGAGGGTTGTTGGGAGTTATCCTGGCAATTCCGCTCACAGGGGTTGTAAAGAGTATAGTAGAAATTGTACTCAATCCCAAATTGCCGCCACAAACAGGCTCGTTTTTTTACAATCCTTTTAGCGGCGAGGAATTGGGGAAAATAGCAGAAAATGAAAGTAAAATAATTTTGGTAGCAGATGAACAAAAATAGTCTAAGGTTTGTAGTAATGACTTGATTTCCAAAAATTAAATCGGAAATTTAGTTTTTGCTGATGAACCTATTAAGAAAAGACTAAAGTCTTTAGTAATAAGTTTAAGAACTTTAAAAACTTTAGTCCTTACTGCGAACCTCATTAAAATCTCAAACCTAAAAAATTATGAAATGGTGGCAAAATCTTAGAAAAAACCCTCTAGCTCGGTTAGGAGCCGTGCTGCTGTTAATTTTTTATACAGTAGCACTTTTCGCCGAATTTGTCGCGCCTTACGACCCCTATGACTCTCAATTAAACGGTTCATTATTGCCGCCGACTCAGATTTATTTAACCACCCCAGACGGGCGATTTATCGGCCCCCACGTTTATCCGACTACTCAGGGCCCAGTGGATGCGAATACGGGCGATCGCGAGGTGATTGTAGACTGGCAAAAACCGTCGGTTCTCGGTTTGTTTGTCAAAGCTTCTCCCTATAAATTTTTAGGAATTTTGCCTTTTGACAGGCACTTGTTTGGCACTACAGGAGAAGGCAAAATTAACATTTTAGGCACCGACGAACAAGCGCGAGATCAATTCAGCCGCTTAGTACAAGGTAGCAGAATTAGCCTCAGCATCGGTTTAGTAGGAATAGCAATTTCTTTTCCCTTGGGATTGTTAATCGGAGGAATATCCGGTTATTTTGGCAGTTGGATTGACAGTATCTTAATGCGTTTCGCCGAAGTATTGATGACGATTCCCGGTCTTTATTTATTAGTAGCGCTAGCAGCAGTGCTGCCCCCGGGATTAACAAGCGCTCAGCGATTTATATTGATTGTGCTGATTACTTCATTTATCAATTGGGCGGGTTTGGCGCGGGTAATTCGCGGTCAGGTACTGTCAATTAAACAACGAGAATTCGTGCAAGCGGCGCGGGCAATGGGCGCCAATCCAATTTATATTATTGTCCGCCACGTGTTGCCGCAAACTGCAACTTACGTAATTATTTCTGCCACTTTGGCGGTTCCTGGTTTTATTGTGGCGGAGTCGGTTTTGAGTTTAATTGGCTTGGGAATTCAACAGCCAGATCCTTCTTGGGGAAATTTGCTATCCCTGTCTACTAATGCTTCAATTTTAGTGTTGCAGCCTTGGTTGGTTTGGCCTCCGGCGATACTGATTATTTTGACTGTTTTGGCGTTCAATTTATTGGGGGATGGGTTGCGGGATGCTCTCGATCCGAGAAGCATTCAAAGGAATTAAATTGTTTGTAGTAAGAACAAAAAGTATTTTCTGGTTCTCAGGTAGAGCCTAGGAAACAGTTAAAGTTTTCTCGTTCGCATTCGAGGCAGATCCTCTGGATACAGCGGTAGAAAACCGCATAGGTACAGTAACAACAGTCATTCCCAAGCAGAGCCAGTCCATGAGAAACAGCAGTTTCAAGCTACGAAAATATCAGCTAAGTTGTTGCTAAAAGTATTAGCTAACTGACCGGAGACAACAGCAAGCAAATCGTTTCCTTGGAAGATTTGGACGCCGTTAGAACTATCAGTAAAGGACAAATTATTGGAGTTGTTTGCACTCAATTTGGTTGCGCCAATCAAGAAGCCATTAATGGTGTCGAAGCCATCTCCTGTTGTCAGGGCAACTTTAGCCTTGCCGGAACCCAGCCAAATCACGTCAGAACCAAGGCTGCCGTCGATCGAGTCTTTGCCGCCATTGCCGTAGATAGTGTCGTTGCCACCTCCACCTAAAATCGTATCTGCGATCGGCCCGCCGTAGATCTGGTCATTGCCCAAGCCGCCAATCAGCAAGTCTTTGCCACCGTTACCGTAGATGGTGTCGTTACCTGCAGCACCTAAAATCCGATCGGCTTGTGGGCCCCCGGAGATGATGTCGTCGCCAGCTTCGCCGTCGAGGTTATCATTGCCGCCATTACCGGAAATAGTGTCATTGCCAGCACCTCCATCCAGGTATCATAAAACTTCATTAAGTTTGTAAGCATCAATCAACAATAGTAGTATCATATAGTCAAGAAAGTCTCACAATGAAATGTTGCTCTCGTTAAAAGATGGAGGCCCTGAATGCAACTAGCAGAGAGGCATATCATTAAATCTACAGAACACCGTTTCGCCCAGATTGATGAATTAGCTTTTAAATCCAAGAATCTCTACAATGCTGCTAACTACGCCATTCGTCAGAGTTTTGTTTATGGATGGAGTTACATCAATTACAACGAAATGAATCGTTTAATGAAGTCTCATCAAGCATACAAGGCTTTGCCTGCCAAAGTCAGTCAGCAAATCTTGATGATATTGGACAAGAATTGGAAATCATTTTTTGAAGCGGTTAAAGCCTACAAAACTGATCCCTCTAAATTTACTGGTCGCCCAAAACTGCCGTTGTACAAAGATAAGGTCAAAGGGCGAAACCTTCTCGTGTACACGATTCAAGCAATTAGCAGCACGCAGTTGAAGAAAGGAATCATCAAGCTTTCGGGTACGGAAATTTTAATCAAAACCAAAGTAAATCCCG
>JAICRN010000768.1 GCA_025937335.1 Microcoleus sp. TY_ISSM_2_bin.22 | reverse complement strand
CCCTGTTTCTTCATTAATGCAAATTGTCTTTTCATAGTTTTCTTTAAATTCCTGTGCAGGTGTTTCATCGGAAATCATCACTTTAAGTTTTTCCGGTTTGCCCCGGGACACGGGAATTAATTTTGCCATTTCGTCAGCTTTTTTGTAGGGAATACCTAACACCCTGGCAACATCTTTCAAGACAGCTTTTGATGTCATTCTGTTGAAAGTAATAATTTGCGCTACGCGGTCGCTACCGTATTTTTCAGTAACGTATTTAATCATGTCGTCTCGCCTTTCTATGCAGAAATCGCTATCAATATCTGGCATAGATTTCCGTTCGGGATTGAGAAACCGCTCGAATAGTAGTCCGTGGTGTACAGGGTCGATATTGGTGATTTTGAGGACGTAGGCAACTAGAGAACCTGCGGCAGAACCGCGTCCTGGCCCTACTGGAATATCGTTGTCTCTAGCATATTTTATGTAGTCCCAAACTACTAAAAAGTATTCCGAAAAGCCCATTTGCTGAAGCATTTTCAGTTCGTATTCTAGTCTTTGTTTGTAGACTGGGGGGATTTCATTTCTGGTGCGGGCTTTGAGGCGTTCTAACAGTCCCAGCCAGGATATTTCTTCTACATAAGTATCGGCTGTATGTTCTGGGGGAATTGGAATTGTGGGAATCCGAGCTTCTCCTGTGAGTTCGTATCTCGATACTTTATTTGCAACCTCTAGGGTATTTTCGATCGCCTCTTTGATTGTTTCATCATCCAAATGGTCTCGAAACAGTTGCGCCATCTCCTCCGCAGACTTAAGATATTCAGTGCCGCTGTAGCGCATCCGCTTGTCTTCTTCAATCAGTTTGTTGGTGTTAATGCACAGCAAAGCATCGTGTGCTTCTACATCGTTGCAGGAAATATAGTGAGAATCATTGGTGGCAATTATTTTAATGTTGAGTTCACGGGCAATTTTAACGATTTCAACATTAACAATCCGGTCTTCGGGGGAACCGTGGTCTTGAATTTCTATATAGTAATCTTCCCCAAATACTTCTTTATACCATGTGGCCACTTCGCGGGCAGTATCCAGCTTGTTTTGCAGAATCATTTGGGGAACTTCGCCGCCCAAGCAAGCACTGGTGACAATTAAACCTTCGGAGTATTGTTTGAGCAGTTCCTTGTTGATGCAAGGCCTGGCAAAAATACCTCTTTCTGGCATTCCCTTTAAATGGGAAATTGTAGTTAGTTTTACGAGGTTTTTATAACCTTGGGTATTTTTAGCTAAGACAACTTGATGGTATTTTCTTCTACCTCGAACTTTTACTTCAATATCGCCGTTGACGACATACATTTCATTGCCAATAATCGGCTTGATATTTTTATTTCGGCAAACTTTGATGAGCTCGATCGCCCCGTACATCACCCCGTGGTCTGTCAGGGCGATCGCGGGCATCCCCAATTCCACCGCCCGTTCTGCGAGCTGCTGTAGCTGAGACGCCCCATCTAGTAAGCTATAATCGCTGTGAATGTGCAAACCAACGAAGGACATAGGGATTTTAGATTTTAGATTTTAGATTTTAAATTCTACACTATCCGCGTGTCAAAGGGTAAAATAAAAAAACAAAGTTTTATGTTACTTTTAAGATAATTTTGGTAGGGGATACGATGCCGCAGCGCATCAGTTCGCCTCCGCCGTATTTGTTAACAATTATCAATTGTTGAGTTACGAGTTCAAAGTTATGCGTTAAAATATTGAGTGCTAGAGTTAAGCATTAGCTGTGATTTTTAAAGTGCAAAACAAGGTAATTAAATGCTGCACAATTATCAACTAGCTCTCGCAGAAATTCCCCCGCTGGCTCAAACTATTTGCGAGCAGTTTAGCAGTGTGCCTCAAGTTGTAGCCGTCGTTTTAGCAGGTTCTCGAACCACGATAGTTACGGATGAGTCGTCGGATTTTGATTTTTACGTGTATGTTGAAGAGGAAATTCCTGTTGACATACGGGAGGCGATAGCGAGACAATTTTCCGATCGCATTTCAATCAACAATCAATTTTGGGAACCCGGGGACGAGTGGATAGATATTAAAACTGGCTGCGGTATAGATATTATGTACCGCCAGCCCGAATGGATCGAAGAAGAACTCGATCGCGTCCTAGTCAAACATCAAGCATCAGTAGGTTATTCAACCTGTTTTTGGTGGAACGTTCTCACCTCAGTATCATTGTATGATAGAGACGGTTGGTTTCAGCAATTTCAAGCAAATGTCGATCGACCTTATCCCGAACAACTCCGTCAAGCGATAATTGCCAAAAATTATCCGATTTTGCGCCATCAGATTTTTTCATTTCGCCACCAGCTAGAATCCGCTGTTTTGCGCCGCGATT
>JAICRN010000752.1 GCA_025937335.1 Microcoleus sp. TY_ISSM_2_bin.22 | reverse complement strand
GTACGAAGCGCAAAATAAAGCTCAGGAAGCAGCTTTACAGGAACCGCTTAAGGCTGATCACGAAGCGCAAAATAAAGCTGAGGAAGTGGCTTCACTTGAACCGCAGCCAGCAGAAAAAGTCGCGGTGCCGCAGTTGGACGTACAAACGCACAGACAGAAAGTTAGGCAAGCTCAGGTTTGGCTGAAAAAATTGGATAAGAATTCCGATGAGGGATATTGGTTCGATCAGTTTGCTTTTAAGTATTCTTCGAGGATAGATGCGGCGATCGACTATTTGCAAGCTGTGAATGAGTTTGATTGATTCAACAACACGGTATTCACAATTTGTCAGGACGTTTTTTGGTTAATTGCCATCTCTATTTCTTGTAAGGACACGGCAGTGCCGTGTCTTTACAAAGGGTAAAATAAATATCACTTGTATCGCGCGGAATTTAGGATACGGCAGTGCCGTATCCCTAGAAATTACCAGCAAATAAATATCATTTATAGGAACACAGCACAGTTATTTCCTGTGGCGGCGACAACCACGGGGAGGATCGATCCTACACTAATTTTTGGGACACAGATGTAGGATGCAACAAAAACAAAGCCGCCTTTTTTGCTGTATCTTCAGATAGCTGAATTTGTTTTAACTCAACAATACCTTCACTGATAAAAGTATCTCTCAAAGCAGCTTTTTCTCCGCTGTTAAAACTCGTTTCGTAAAACACTTCTCGAATTCCAGCCGCAATGACTAATTTCAAACAATAGATGCAGGGTTCTAAAGTGACGTAAATACTGGCCCCAGCAGTAGAGATACCGTGTTTGGCAGCTTTGGCGATCGCATTTGCTTCCGCGTGAACCGCCCTTGAGGGCAAAATTTTGCTGGCGTCGCAACTACTCAAACCGGGATAGCAGAAGCCTTGAGTTGTACAGTGTGCCGAACCTGACGGCGAACCGTTGTAACCCGTTGCTAAAACTTGCCTGTTTTTAGTGATCACTGCGCCTACAGGAAAAGCCAAACAAGTCGATCGAGTAGCGGCCAATTTTGCTAACATTAAGAAGTATTCGTCCCAAGTCGGTCTTTCTTCTTCTAGATTCATCGTCTATCCTGGATGTATTGCTTGCTCGTTTTCAGACACTCGGCCGCCTTCTGCAATTCTATTCCCAAATAACCAATATGCTCGCCTTTGATAGCCGGGGAAGCCGCACAAATTTCTCGCACTAACTTGAGAGGGTTTTTTCCAGAATAACAGGTGACAACTTCGCCGCTGCCGGGGGTGGTTTGCGTGACAACTATCTGATTGTCGGCTACTTCAACTAAAAAATTGCCCGCTGCATCGAAAAAGTCTCGCTCTTCGCAGATTTTAGCATATTGGGTTTGAATTAGTCGATCGGCATTTTCAAAGGTATCGTCATACAAATGAGCCGATTGACTCAGCGTTACCAACGGGCCCATCGTCAAATTATAATCGGAACGCCTCGCAATTTCATCTCGAATGTGCTGCTGCAAAGCCCGCAAACCCATTGCATTTGCCGGCCAAGCCGCAAACATATCGTTGCTGCGGAGAGTTGCAGTTAGCGATATTTCACCGTCCACAACTCGCACCCAAATGTGATTTAAACAAGGACTGCCGCTGTGCTGGTGGTCGGAGGAACCGTCAGGTCTTCTGTTAATATTTCCGCCGGCATCCCACAGACTAATTACCGCGCTTGCCGCGTCAATTTCCTTGATTAGTTTAGCAATAACTTCTTCAATTTGATCGCGTCCAAACCACGACCGCATCCGCTGTGCGTAGGTATATTTAATGCCTTCGTTATATGGGGCATCTTCCAGCATTTGCGGTTTGTACTGTTCGAGGAAATCACGGTCTATTGGTAAGTAATTCGGTTCGGGAAAATAGAACTCCGCAGGTTCATCTGTAATCACTGCCATTAAGTCGATTAATTCTTGCCACTGTCCGTCGTAACCAGTCGGCCGCAAGGTGCCGGTGGTCTTAATTCGGTGGATAATTTTTACCCAAGTTTCGGCGATAGTTTTGCCTTCGATTCTGTGTCCGTATTTCTGACCGGGGAGTACAGTCGGGACGATTTCGACTAGCGGAAAAGTTACTGTTTCTCCCCAAGGTTCAACAGATTCTTTTTGGGCAAAAGACTTGACAACAGTCACTGTTTCTGCTATATTTTTGGCTTCTTTCCATTCGATGGAATGACGCAATAGTTCTAAGGCTTCTGCTGCTATTTCAATATCAATGTAGCCAAATATTGAAGATTTAATTAGCCAGCAATCTCTACCAGTATCGCTTTTGCCGGCTTCAAAGCCGTTGCGAAAAAAGTCGAGCAAGCACGTTGCTGCACCGGAGTTGCTGTCTTCTTTAGTAGCATTGAGAATTACTAAAAAGCGGACGTGGGGATTGCACAGCAAGTTTCTAATTAAGAAGTTGATGCCGCGAGTAGGAGAGTAGAGTTGTCCGATCGCAGCATATTCTTGAGCTTGTAAATGTTTGCCTATCGCACTTTTTACTGTCCAGCCGCTGACAATG
>JAICRN010000092.1 GCA_025937335.1 Microcoleus sp. TY_ISSM_2_bin.22 | reverse complement strand
GGTATCCTGCTGCTGCCCTCAGGGCCGATACTGATTACTTCCCGGCCAATTATCACGACTAAAAGCACCGGCCCGATCCGGGGCACGTTGGTATTTGGGCGCAATTTGGATGCTGCGGGCATTGCGAAGCTTTCTAAAATTACTCGCTTGCCGCTGATAATACACGGCCTTAATGAGCCTCGGTTGCCTACCGACTTTCAGAAAGCGCGGGAGATATTGTCGGAAAAAAAACCGATTTTGGTGCGTCCTTTAAGCGAAGAGTCGATCGCGGGTTACGCTCTGATCCGCGATATTTACAATCGACCGGCGCTGCTATTGCGGGTGGATATCCCCAGAGAAATATACCGGCAAGGTCAAATGAGTTTGCTGTACCTGCTGGTGTCTGTAGCGTTAGCGGGGGTTGGGTTTGTCGGCTGCACTCTGCTGCTGCTAGAGCATCTTGTACTGTCTCGGTTGAGCGGTTTGGCGAAAGCAGTGAACCGCGTCAGCAGCAGCCAAGACCTCTCCGTGCGACTGCCGGTGACGGGCGAAGACGAGTTGTCCGACCTTGCCCATACTATCAACGGAATGCTGAGTGCGATCGCCCAAGCTGAAAGCGAACAACTTGAGGAAAAAGCCCGCTACCGAAGCGTAGTCGAGCAAGCTACAGATTGCATTTTCCTGTGGGACGCTCAAACCAAACGCCTTTTGGAAGCCAATACAGCTTTTAGAAACTTGCTGGATTACAGTCTTGATGAGATTTCGCAACTGACTGTTTACGATATCACCGCTTACTCGAAAGACCTAATTGACACCAATATCGAGTTGCTGCTGGCGGACAAAAAATTAAGACTTGGCGAAGTTCTCTACCGCCGTCGAGACGGTTCCTGCGTGGACGTGGAAGTAAGCGCCAGCGTAATTTCCTACGGCGGCCGCGAGATTATTTGTACTGTTGTCCGCGACATTACCGAGCGCAAGCAAGCCGAAGCTGAACTGCGAGCCTCGGAAGAACGCTACAGACTTTTATTTAAAAACAACCCCCATCCGATGTGGGTTTACGATTTAGAAACTATGAAATTTATAGCCGTCAATCACGCAGCTATCCAACATTACGGCTACACTCGCGACGAATTTCTCAACATGACTGTTGCGGACATCCGTCCCCCCCAAGAGCTGCCTAGGTTGCTAACAAATATATCCCAAGTAGATGCCGATATTAATTTTGCAGGTGTGTGCCAGCACCAGAAAAAAGACGGAACAATTATTGATGTAGAAATTACTTCTTATGCCCTGCTATTTGATAGCAGAAATGCTGAATTAGTGCTGGCTCACGACGTGACCGACCGCTTGCAAGCGGGGGCAGAACTCTACAAGGCAAAGGAAGCCGCAGAAGCCGCTAGTTTGGCTAAAAGTCAGTTTTTGGCTAACATGAGCCACGAACTGCGAACTCCTCTGAATGCGATTATCGGTTACAGCGAGATTTTGCAAGAAGAGGCTTTAGATTTAGGCGAAAAAGATTTTATTTCGGATTTGGAAAGAATTCACAATGCAGGTCAGCTTTTACTAACCTTAATTAATGATATTCTCGACTTGTCCAAAATTGAAGCCGGTCACGCGGAACTTGAATTAGAAACTTTTGACGTGTTGGAGACTGTTCAAGATGTAGTGACAACTGTTGAACCGCTCTTTTTGCGAAATACCAATCGCCTGAATGTTGAGTGTCCTAATAATATTGGCGAATTGCATTCAGATCAAATTAAGTTGACTCAAATTTTGTTTAATTTACTGAGCAACGCAGCTAAGTTTACTGAGAAAGGGACAATTACACTCAGTGTTAAAAGAATTAAAAATGACTCCAACAGTAGGCATTCTGAACAGTTAATTTTTAAGTGTACTGATACGGGGATTGGCATGACTCCTGAACAGCTAGAAAAGTTATTTCAACCTTTTACGCAAGCTGATGCTTCGACTACCCGCAAGTACGGAGGTACGGGTTTGGGTTTGGCAATAGCACAGAAATACTCTCAGATGCTGGGGGGAGAAATTACGGTGAATAGCGAGTTTGGCAAGGGATCAACTTTTACTTTAACGTTGCCAGCGTAGATCGATTTTAGATTTTAGATTTTAGATTTTAGATTTTAGATTTTAGATTTTAGATTTTAGATTTTAGATTGGGTAAAAAGTCCTGACTATAAACAACATAAATACGGTTTGTAGTCAGGGCTTCAATCCACTCCCAATCAGCTTTTAGGTAATTAGGACTAAACTCTTGAAGACCAACAACATTAATACTCAATACCTGGTTGAGCTTTAATACCTTGTTCTCGGAATGGATGCTTAACTAATGTCATTTCTGTCACCAAATCGGCTCGTTCAATTAGTGCA
The DNA here is from genome assembly GCA_025937335.1 of Microcoleus sp. TY_ISSM_2_bin.22. Taxonomy (GTDB): domain Bacteria; phylum Cyanobacteriota; class Cyanobacteriia; order Cyanobacteriales; family Microcoleaceae; genus Microcoleus. Next base: position 9,754 of record JAICRN010000092.1, on the reverse strand, counting down.
TCCGGCGCGCCTCTACCTGTTAAAATAATGTGGGTTTGTTCTGGTTTTTTTTCTAACCCGGAGATTACTTGCTCTACTTGCAAATAACCTAGTTTTAATGCTATGTTGACTTCATCTAGAAGAACTAATTTAAAATCGGGATTGCAGATAAAAGTTAGGGCTTTGTCCCAGGCTTTTTGAGCTGTTTCGATATCTCGATCGCGGTCTTGCGTGTCCCAGGTAAAACCTTCTCCCATTGCATGAAATTCTAGCTGTTTTTCCCAGAGTTGAAAAACGGCTTTCTCTGCCGGTTCCCACGCGCCTTTGATAAATTGTACTATGGCGACGCGGTAGCCGTGACCGAGCGATCGCACAACCATTCCCAAAGCTGCCGTGGTTTTGCCTTTGCCGTTACCAGTATTGACTATAATTAAACCTTTTTCTTTTGAGGAGTTAGCGATTCGCTGTGATTGCACTTCTTGGCGGCGCTGCATTTTCTGTTTGTGTTGTTGGGCTGTTAAGCCAGTGGTTGCAGTGGTTTCTGTATTGGTTTCCATGAGATTTTTTTAACCGCAGGTGAACGCAAATAAACGCTGATAGATGAAAGATGTCTAGTTATTGCCACAGTGTTTTCAAGTTTAGCACGAAACCGGGCAAAATATCTTCTCCTGAAAGTTCCGTTGGACATTCCAAAACTTCTTTTTCTTGTCCTTGGCGATAGATTTCAACTCGACGGGTTTTGCGATTAATTAACCAACCCAGTTTGACTTGGTTATTCATGTATTCTTCCATTTTATCTTGAGTGTCTTTTAGGCTATCGGTGGGCGACATTAACTCTAAGACAAAATCCGGGGCAATCGGAGGAAACTTTTGTTTTTGTTCGGGAGTTAGTGCCTCCCATCTTGATTTTTCGATCCAGGAAACATCGGGAGAACGATTGGCACCGCTGGGCAGTTTGAAGCAAGTTGAAGAATCGAAACAAATTCCCAGTTTACTTTGTCTGTTCCAAATTCCAAAATCAGTAGCTATTTCAAAATTATAATTTCCGGTTTCTCCTCCTGTGGGTGACATGACGATTATTTCTCCTTGGGCGTTGCGTTCAAATTTGACATCGGGGTTTTCGCGGCACAGTTGATAAAATTGGTCGTCGGTTATTTGGGCGATCGCATTGAAGTTGATGGTAACTGCTAGCATGGTATTTTATCAGGATGCGTTGGGATTTTTTGGCCACATAATGTAATCTGAATGCCGAGCGATGCAGATGCTGTAAATGTTATTGTGACTGGGAGATTTGCGTTTTGTTTTTTAAAGCAATTTTGATATCATTATATCACCTACCGATCGCTAGCTATCAATAGTTTGATAAAAAGTTTTCTGGAGGAAACATTGACAGACATACCAATAATAAAAGGAAATGTTAATTTCGCTAAACAATTTAGGTACTCCCTCTAGTAAGCTGGAAAAAAGCTTGTTTTTTAAATGCAGGGAATCCACGCCGATCGCAAAAAACAACAAGCCCAAACCAGCTAACAGTATTTGGTAGGGAGTCAACTTTAGTTCTCGCCGAAAAAACCATCCGTAGGAGGACAAAACAACGGCGTATAAAAGACTTACTCCTAGCTTAGGAATTCCTAATGCTATCATATATATATGAATTCTGTAAATTTCATTCAGGAGAAATCCACCTGTTAACAAAGCCGAGAACAGAATAAATCTATTTTCTGAATTGCGCGGTTGAATACTTTTAGCTAATCCATAGGTGAAAGTACAAACAATGACTGGTACAGAACATAAAATCTGGAATGTCCGAGTTAACAAGGCGACATTGGGTCTGGGTGAAAAATAAGGGGGAAAGAATAAATCGCTGACTTTCAAGCCGGAAAATTGAGTTAAAATTATCAGCAGGATCACCAAAAATAAGGATAAACAATTTAGTCTAACAACCAAACGAGAAATAGTCATAAGCATTTAATACCAAAAAATTGTTTGCTGCCGAAATACAAAAAAATTATATCACCAATATCTCGGGATATTTTGCTAAACTTAATCATGAGTGTTATCAAAATAAGGAGACAGTCGTGCTGTCAGTGAAAGAAGCAGAATCGATCGTTCTAAATTTGGCGCAACCCCTCGACAGTCAGCGGGATGTAGAAACTGTAGACTTGCTGGCAGTAGCGGGGCGCATTTTGGCTGCCCCTGTAACTGGTTCCCTGGATTTTCCTTATTGGGACAATTCCGCGATGGATGGGTACGCGGTGCGGTTTGCGGATGTGGAAAACTGTAGCGCCGAAAAACCAGCGGTACTCGAAGTAGTAGAAGAGATTCCAGCCGGATATCAGCCTCAAAATAGCGTCCAATCCGGGCAAGCGGCGCGAATTTTTACGGGTGCCATGATGCCAGCGGGTGCTGATACGGTGGTAATGCAGGAGGATACGCGGGGTGAGGGCGATCGTATTTTTATCTTAGTTTCTCCTGAACAACCGCAAGCATTTGTCAGGCCGGGAGGCGCTTTTTATCAAGCAGGAACAACTTTGCTAACTCCGGGTACAGTTATCAACGCCCCAGAAATGGCGGTGTTAGCAACTGCCCAGTGCATTCAAGTTCCCGTTTATAGGCGGCTGCGGGTGGCAATTTTTTCTACTGGTGACGAATTGGTATCGCCTGACGAAGCTTTAGCACCGGGGAAACTGGTAGACTCGAATCAGTATGCTTTGACAGTTTTGTTGGCACAAATGGGATTTGAGCCGATTCGATTGGGGATTGTTCCTGATAATGAAGATGCGTTAAACAAGGCGATATCCCGGGCTGTTGCGACGGCGGATGTGGTGCTTTCTACGGGGGGTGTATCGGTAGGAGACTACGATTATGTCGAGAAAATTTTGGCAGATTTGGGAGGAAAAGTTCACATTAGTTCTGTGGCGATTAAGCCGGGTAAACCTTTAACTGTTGCTGGGTTTAAACGAGGTGAAAAAAATGATGATTTGCCGAGTTTGAGTTCGGATTGTCTCTATTTTGGTTTGCCGGGAAATCCGGTTTCGGCTTTAGTCTGCTGTTGGCGGTTTGTTGTGCCTGCTTTGAGAAAGATGTCTGGGCTTGCCCCGGATGCTTGGGGCCCGGAGTTTGTCAAAGCTAGGTGTAATGCTGAATTGCGATCGCCTGGCCGGCGCGAAACTTATGTTTGGGGTAAACTACATTTAGTTGTGGGAGTGTGGGAATTTGAACCTGCTAGCGGCAGCCAAAATTCAGCGAATTTAATTAACCTCGCCAATACAAGTGGTTTAGCAGTTTTGCCCGCATCGGAAACCTGGATTGCGCCGGGCGAATTCGTTGAAGTTTTAAAAGTTAGTCATTAGTCATCAGTCATGGGTTATTTGTTATTGGTTCGGTAGAAGTTCCTGTAAAATATTAACAACTAAGTAATCTTCCTGACATCCGTTACATCCGTTACATCCGTTACACAATCCGTTGCCGAACTTCCTTCGTATTATGAGAATTTTAATTGTTGAAGACGATCCGATGATGCAACTGGGACTAGAGCAAGTTTTAGCCGATTCCCCAGAAATAGAAATAGTAGGACAAGCAGAAGATGGCTATTTAGGCGTAGCAGCCGCACTGAAACTCAAACCTGATATTATTGTGATGGATATCGGTTTGCCGCGGCTGGACGGCATAGCAGCGACGCAGCAAATTAAAGCACAACTGCCAGAAGTTCGAGTAGTAATGTTAACTTCTCACACGGCAGAAACTGAAATTATTGCTGCCCTTTCTAGTGGTGCTGATGCTTATTGTATTAAAGGTGCTTCTGTAGACAGGCTGTTAGCAGCGATTGCAGCCGCAGCAGAGGGAGCTACATATCTTGACCCTCAAATTGCGCGGACTGTCATCGAACACCTCAAACCCCCGATCCCTGCCTCTACAACTACTTTTGGTCAGTTGTCGCAGCGGGAATTGGAGGTGTTAAAATTAATGGTGGAAGGTAACAGCAATCCCGAAATTGCAGCGGCGCTTTACTTGAGTCCAAATACTATTAAAACTCACGTTCGCGGTATTATGAATAAGTTGGCAGTGGATGACCGCGTGCAAGCAGCAGTTGTAGCGCTGAGAACTGGATTGGTGTAAAGAAAGAAGTTCGGCAACGGATTGTTTAACGGAGTTAACCGATGTAGCGGATGGATGTTTATGGAAGAGGGAGGTTTGGTAACGGATTGTTTAATTTTTTAAGGAATTTAAGGGATGTTAAGAAGAGGTTCGAGGGAATAATTCTTAGCTACCAATTCCTAGTTACTAATTACCAATTAGCAATTCCCACTTGCCAATTACTAATTATCAATTATCAATTACTAGCAATTTGAGTGATATAATCTATGTCTGAGTTGATAGAAATCGGTAAAATTGTAGCAGCTCAAGGTTTGGACGGGGAAGTGCGAGTCTATCCCGATTCTGATTTCCCGGAAAGGTTTATCGAACCGGGGAAGCGGTGGATTTTGCGCCCTAACAAAAGTGAACCGGAACCGATCGAGTTTTTGGGCGGTCGCTACATCCCGGGCAAAGGGCTGTATGCTGTAGAGGTAGAGGGTGTAGAAGACCGCGATGGTGCTGAGGCATTGCGAGGCTGCAAGTTGTTTGTTGAAAAGACCGATCGACCTTACCTCGAATCTGATGAGTTTTACGTCCAAGATTTGATCGGTATGGAAGTTTTTAACCAGTTAACCGGGGAAATTTTAGGCAAGGTAAGTGATATTATTCCCGCAGGTAACGACCTTTTAGAGGTAGAAACGAATCTAACGCCGTCGGAAACTGTCGCCGCAGAATTAGAAAAGCCAAAACAGCCTGAAACTCCCAAAGCAAACGCTGACCCCAGAAATACCCGCAAACCACGGAAAATTCGCGTTAAAGAGCCTAAATCCACAAAAATATTGATTCCTTTTGTGGAAGAGATTGTGCCAGTTGTTGACTTAGAACAAGGCAGGATTGAAATTGTGCCTCCTCCTGGTTTATTGGAATAATATCATGTCCGGTCGAGCGACCGGACATGATATAGCAATCCTAAATCAGTTTCAATAACTGGTTTCCAGGCACGTAGCCTGGGAATCAATGTCACTCTTGCTCTGCCTCGCGAAAATCGAGGCAGAGCCTCCGGATCTGCGTTACCAGGAAGAGCCTGGTAACGAGTAGAATCATTTAGGATTGCTATATTAGTTATTAACCATTCCCAATCCCTACTTCCCAATTCCCAATATTAATTATTATCTCTATTTGTGTACCGCACTATCAAGTAACTGATAGAAAGCGCGAAAATTGCAGTCGCCAAACCAATTAAGTCGGTTGCTGTTTTCTTTTCCAGATCGAGAATAATTATTTTTCGAGATACTGCTATCAAAGAAGTTACAATGACTAGCTCTACTTGAATTACGTGCTTTTTGAGATAAGCTGTAATATTTTCCAATATTTCCAGAGCAATTAAAATATTTAAAAATAATCCAAATATAGCAAACAACGAATCTCTTAACAAAGTCTGGGGGTCGTTTAGCAATTCTTGTGCTAAAAAAAACAGCAAATCGCAAACGCTGACGATAATTACCACAATCATCGCCAGTGATAAAATTTTCGATATTATTACTTCTACACTTTCTGTAAAATGCAAAAATTGTAGATCGTTGCCTAACTTAGAAATTTGCCTAAATATTTTTTTCAGCATACCAGTGATTTAGTCATCATTCACTGATGATTTTGTCATTGTTCTGTACAGTTTGCAACCGCCCAACTCTGCGAGTGCTCGGTTTCACTGCGCCACCCGGCTGTGGGGAAGGTGGCTGCGGAGGCTATGCCTGCCGATTATATTTTAGAGTTTTTCATGTCTGTCAGGAATCGATCGCACGCGATCGAACTCCTAATTAATAAAATTTTGCCATTAAAAATCCTCAAACTATTGCCTAGCAATATTTTGAGGAATTTAATAAACGGTGCGATCGCAGAATCAACTATTCTCAACAGACAATAATTGTTGACTCCAGGCTCGCTCCGACCGAAAACACAAGAGAGCTAAAAATTTAGCTCGGGTGGTTTAGTAGCGACCGCGAGAATTGCCACGATCGTTGTTGCCCCAGTTACCGCTGTTAGAAGAACCACGTTCTTCGCGGGGTTTTGCCTTGTTGACCTTGAGGTCGCGACCCATCCACTCAGCACCGTCAAGAGCCTCAATGGCTGCGGCTTCTTCTGCTTCAGTAGACATTTCTACAAAAGCGAAGCCCCGCATCCGACCTGTTTCCCGGTCAGCAGGCAACTGAACGCGCTTTACTGTTCCGTATTCTCCAAAAGTTTGGTTGAGGTGCTCCTGCGTTACTTCGTAGGATAAATTGCCGACATAGATTGACATTGAACATTCTCCAGAATTAGAGGGTGTAGAGATTTAAATCCGGAGGAACGCCGATCGAACGAACTGTACTGCCGAAAATAAAGCCTTATAAAAATATCATAGCACATACAGGTGCAAACTGCAATTGTCTGACTCGATTAATTACCAAGAAGGCAGAAGTCATTCCTCAGAAGGAAAAACCCCGAATTAAAGAAGGAAAAACTCAGAATAATTTAATTTTCCTCGTTCCCGGGTTCTGCCGGGGAAACCTAGCTTTTAGGGTGCGTAATGGCTCAAAATTGCTCGCTCGACAGAGTTTTTGAGTCCAGTAGAGCACCCTGCGATCGTGCCTCAGCAACTGCTCGCAAACCAATTTTTTTGACAAAAAACTAGGATTTTACGTGAGTCTTTACCAAGAAACCAAGGTCATGACCTTGGTACCACTATGTGAGTTTTAACATCCCATAGTTAGACCCCAGCTCAAGAAGTGACGGCGAGGGTAGATTTTGCCCAATTAAATTCCCCAACTTCTGCGACAACTTCCCCCGCAGTTTCTGCCCCAACCAGCACCAACTGTACCGCACAAGCTTTTAACTCTGGCTGTTTGGAATCTGGACAGCTTGCAGAATGAGTCAGGGCATTGGCTTCAGCACTTTCGGCCCACAGGTAACCCCAGTGCATCGGTACAAATAGAGTACCGGGCGCGATCGCCTTTGTGACTTTTGCCGGAAACTGCGACTTGCCGCGGCGCGATCGAACTTCCAGCAAATCCCCCTCCTTAATCTGCAATTTGGCAGCATCGCGCGGGTGAATTTCCAAAAACGGATCGGGGTGCAATTGATTGATTTTGTCAGTTCTACCCGTGCGCGTCATCGTGTGCCAGTGTCCGTAAAGTCTCCCTGTCGTCAACACAAACGGATAGTTCGGATCGGGAGGTTCTGACAGTCCCCGGGAGTGATAGGCGGAAAATCTCGCCCGCCCGTCGTCCGTGTGAAAACGCCGATCGGTATACAGCCGTTTCGCTTGGTTCCTTGAAGGCACAGGCTGATTTTCCGGGCAAGGCCACTGCTGGGGGCCTTGGAGGCGCAAATACTCATGGCTCAGGCCAGTTACATCGCAAGGCCTCCCTTCTGTCAACTGCACGTACTCTTTGTATACGTCAGCAACGCTGTCGAAAGCAAAGTGTTCGGCAAAACCCAACCGGCGGCCCACTTCAGCGAAAATCCTCCAGTCGTCGCGCGCTTCTCCGGAGGGAGTGTCGAAACCGGGACAAAACGTAACGCGGCGTTCGGAATTCGTCATTACTCCGGTTTTTTCGCTCCACTGCGTTGCCGGCAGCAGGATGTGAGCGTAGGCCGACGTTTCAGTGGGATAGTAAGCTTCTTGATAAATAGTAAAGGGCGATCGCAGCAAAGCCGCCTTTGTGCGTTCCAAATCCGGCATACTAACTACCGGATTTGTAGCTGCAATCCACAGCAACTCGACATCGCCAGTTTCCAAACCGGTAATCATGTCCCAAGCTGTGCGGCCCGGATTCGGGGAAATACTTCCCGGTGCGATTCCCCAAAACTCCTCGACTTGGGTTCTGTGTTCGGCATTTTTCACAAACCGATATCCCGGCAATAGGTTAGACAGTCCTCCGGCTTCCCGCCCTCCCATCGCGTTTGGCTGGCCGGTCAGGGAAAACGGGCCGCATCCGGGTTTGCCGATTTGACCGGTCATCAAGTGCAAATTAATCAGCGATCGCACCTTTGCCGTGCCTTCGGAGGACTGGTTGATTCCCATCGACCACAGCGACAAAACCCGCTGCGACTGTTCCCAGTAGTTTGCCGCCGTTTCTAACTCGCCCACAGTAATGCCGCAGCGCGATGCTACAAACTCCGGCGTGTAGCTGCTAATAACCTCAGCAAAATCTGAAAAATTCGCCGTGCATTCTTCAATAAACTCAGGATCTATTGCTTGCCCGCGCAACAGCAAATATGCAATTCCGTTAAGCAAATCTATATCCGTACCCGGTTTAATTGCTAAGTGCAAATCTGCCGCTTCAGCAGTCGGAGTCCGCCTCGGATCTACCACAATCATCTTGACATTGGGATGTTTTTTGTGGTACTTTGCTAATCGGTTGAACACAATCGGATGGCATTCCGCTGTATTGCTGCCAATAATAAAAGCGCAATCTGTTAATTCTAAATCCTCGTAACAGCAAGGTGGCCCGTCCGAACCAAAACTTTGAACGTATCCCGAAACTGCTGAAGACATACACAAGCGAGAATTCGCATCAAAATTATTTGTACCCAGACAACCTTTCATGAGTTTCTGGGCAACATAATAATCTTCTGTTACGAATTGACCCGAACCGTAAACGCACAAAGCATCGGGGCCGCTGGTGCTGCGAATTGTTTGGATGCGGTTAACAATTGCATCGAGAGCTTCGTCCCAGCTAGCGCGGCGGAAGGGTTGGTCGAGAGCATCTCGCATCATCGGATACAGTAGCCGATCGCTCCGAATCGACTCTGTTACAGTTGCTCCCTTAAGACAAACCATGCCCTGACTTGATGGGTGATTGCGATCGCCCCGGACTTTCCAATTTTGTTTTGTGTCAGGAACAACTTCTAGACCGCAACCTACACCGCAGTATGGGCAAAGAGTTTTTATAGTTTCCATCTGGTGATTTTAGATGCTAATTTTTGAAAGCTAATGGGTAATTGGTAATTCGTCATTATAGTCGGAACAGAGGGCTCCTGCAAATAATGTATCAATAATTACTAAATTACCGCAAAAATGCTTTACAACAACGGACAATACCCTGATTTCAAATTAACCGCTCTCTTACTAAAACTCGCGATCTATCGGGGTTGTAGCCAGCTTATCGCTGCTTTTAAATTCCTCTCAAATAGAGGGACTCCTGCCCTAAATATTGTCACCCCTAGGATGGGGCTAGGAAGAATATTTGCAAGACTCAAACAGCGGGCAGATACTACTTTTGACTTGGTTGTTGATACCAATCAGAGATTTAGTGCGGCACTATTATGTCGCTTACTTCCCTATTTTAACTTCTAATACGCCGCCGTTGTTGGGGCTAAAAGTTACTTGGAATTCAGCAGTTTTTTCAGCGCCTGCTGCGGCACCTGCAGGAGTTTGCAAAACCGGCAAAGGAGTTTCTGTGAGGAAATCTTTAGCTGCTTTATTTGTGGGCTCGAACTGTAGGATATCGCCGTTTTGTTTCGCTTTGACCCGATAAGTCAAACTTTCGGTGAATGTCGGAATTGTTCTCCACTTTTGGTCAATTTGTGCATACACCTTCTGTCCGATCGCATCGAGTTCGGCTTGGTCAGAAATCTCTGATGTGGCACTGGTTGCTGGATTGGGCGAGGCAGCCGCCGCAGCAGCAGCGATGGGTGCAGGGCTGGCAGCAGCAGC